>JAWVYU010000027.1:0-25913 GCA_033722575.1 Ketobacteraceae bacterium
CACTGAAAGCCACGGCTTTGAATTGTTGAAAACCTTTCAGGTGCCTTATGTTGCGCCTGACAATCCTTACCTGACTTTTCGCATTATCAATGAGCTGCTTGCCGAGGGGCTCAAGTCCGAGTTTTATGACAGGGGAGTCTATCCGGGCCATGTGGTTCCGGTGCGGCCCTTGAACCTGATGAGCAAGACCCCCATCAGGCATCCGGAAGATCTGAAAGGTAAAAAAGTGGTGTCTTTTATCAATGCACCAGGGGCAGCAGAGTCGCTGGGGTTTGCTCAGGTGAATATGCCTTTCACCGAAATTTATACGGCATTGCAGCAGGGACTGGTGGATGCCGTCATCTGGTCTGATCTCGGGTTTTTGCCTTTCAAAATTTATGAGCAGGCTTCTTATTATACGCCCTTGGGGGTTGCGCCGCTGACTATTGAAACCTGCATTAATCCCCGTGCTTTCAAGCGGCTTCCGCATGCCTATCAACAGCTCTTTCATGATTTTCAGCAACGTGTGGGTATTGCGTTGGTGCATGCTTCTGAAGAATTTTCGAAACAGGCAGCCGTTGCGTTAAAAGATCATGATGTTTCAATCCTTCAGTTGACAGAGGTGGAGCGTGATCAATGGCGCCGTGCGTTTCAGCCAGTTGCGAAGCAATGGTTTGATCACTGCGAAAAACAGGGCAAGTCCTGCCGTGAACTGGTGGAATCCATTGCCCGATTGACTGACAAATATCAGGGCTTCACCAACGAGCAGCTGATACGTCTCAGCCTTGAGCAACCGGTGCAGGGAATCATTAACTTCTAGCATAACCTTATACCTGAAAGTTACCCATCAAAGACTGCCAGTCAAGCGGCTTTATTCAGGCAGTGTCGGCAAACTATACATTTGGTCAAAGCGTTGAATACCCCTTAAGTACTAACTCACTGTATACTGGTAAATTAGTGTTGTTGGCTCGCAGCTTGCTTTCTTTTACGAGCGGTTTTGCCGTGAGAGAAAAACGGATGAAGAGAGGAGCAACAAAATGAAAATACGGCCAACGCACGTTTTTCTGGCACCTGCTTTGCTTGCGGTGCCGGCTGCTCAGGCAACCCTTCTGGACGTCTATGAATCACCGGATTTAACCAGCACATATGGTCAGATAGAAACCATTGCAACCGCTGAGTCTGGCGCGTCCCATTACAATTATTTCAGCTTTTCCGGCCATCCAAGCGGCGTTAATGTGTCGCCTTACACCAGCAATGTCTGGGTACATGAAAATACCCTTACCGGAGAGTTTTCCTTTGGTTTTATCTTCCATCAGGATAACACCCCTAATGATGCCAATAGTGCTGATTTCCGGTTTCGCATTGTAGACAGTGACTCCAATGTCTATGTCAGTCGATCCGATGATTCCGGCGAGGCCACGGAAGATCCGGCATCCCCCGGCACGTTTTCGGGTCAGTTCAATTACAACCGGAACACCGATGGCATTATGGTGAGTGGTATTACCGGTACTGACTGGACCATTATTATCGATTCGGTGGATTTTGGGGATGTAACCGACTGGTATGCGGCCAGTGGTGAAACGGCTGATTTCAGTGATGACCTGGCTTTGATCCTGGGCAATGAATATCGGATCACCCTGGCAGATAACGATGTTTCCGATGCCGATGTGGACGGTGACGGAACGATCTCGGTTACTGTGACTGAACCTTCGTCCATGCTGATATTCGCCAGCGGGCTGCTCGGGTTGGCGATTGCGCGTCGCAGACTAGACAGATAATATCCGGCCCGGATAGTGTTATCCTTGAACCGCTGCGGTGAACCACTGTGGCGGTTTTTTTGGTTTAAATCCCGGAACAAATCATGCAATATCCCGATTCGGATGAATTTCGGGGCTTTTGTATGTCTTACAATAAATTTTACGCATTTGCGCAAACCTTTGTTGCTCCGGTGGTAAGAGGTTACTCCCGGCTGGAGGTCTGCGGTGCCTCCAACCTGCCGGAGCCGGGCCGGGGAGCGCTTCTGGCCTGCAACCATTCCGGCAGCTTATGGTGGGACGCGCTCTGTCTCATCTCGGCACTGCCGGATCGTCAGCTTCAGTTTATTGCCCATCACTGGGATGCCAAAGTACCGGCCATCAAGGCCATGCTGGATCTGGTGGACTGCAGTTTCCTGGACGCCTGCGAGCATGATATCGATGAACAGTGTGAAGTGGTTGAGCGCCTCAGAGCCGGCGAGCAGATGTGTATCTACCCCGAAGAGTCCTACCACAGCTTCCGCCACCGTTACACCCTGTTTCAGTTCAGCCCCCATGTGATCCGGTATGCCAGGGCAGCGGACGTACCTGTTATTCCCGTGGGAATAGTGGGTGTGGAGGAGGCGGCCCCCACCCTGTTTGGCTTCAAAAAAGCGGAAGTGCCCCTTCACATCCCGCTGCACCCACCGGTGATACTGCCTGTGAAAGTCACCATCGAAATCGGCGAGCCGGTGAGTGTCGCCAGCCTTGCCGGAACTCAGGGTGATGACGCTGATGTCGATGAGATGGCTAACCGGCTGCGGCAGCGGGTGGCGACACTGATCAACCGGCACCGCCCCTGCCATGTCAGTGATGAAAAATACATCCACCGGCAAAGCTGGTTCTAGAACAGCACCATGGAGCCCCCGCCGGACCCTGTGGGGGGCGGTATCAGGGGTGTAAAAAATTTCGACGGCCGCCAGCGACCAGGCGCCAGGGTAGCAATGCAGCGGCTACAAAGGCTCCGCCGGCTCGGCTTTTCTGGCGATTCTATGGAATCCATCCCCGAGAATCCGCTTCAGCGAGGCAGAAAGTTTCGCGGTGTTGGTGACCAGGTAGCGGGTCTTGCGATGGCTGCCCTCGAGAATGCCTATAAAAACATCAGCAACGCTGCTGGCGGGCAGGGTACCCCGCGTGTTGGATTCACTTTCCAAGCGCTCGAAATGGCGCTGATAGTCCAGCCGGGTTTTGCGGCCGGCCAGTACTTCTTTCACTCTTGCCAGTGCGTTACTCCGGAATTTTGCCTCAATGGGCCCCGGCTGAATCAGGTGAACATCAATTCCCAGAGACTCCAGTTCCAGGCGGTAGGCATCCACTGCGGCTTCCAGTGCGTATTTTGACATACAGTAAGGGCCCCGGAAGGCCACGGTGATCACCCCCAGAACGGAGCCGTTGAAAACCAGTTTGCCGCCTTCGGGTATGGCAGGCAACAGCCGATTGGTCAGCTGTATGGGGCCGATCACGTTGGCGCGATGCTGCTTTTCCAGGCTTTCCCAGTTGGTGTCCTCCATGGCAACCTGCAACCCATAGCCGGCATTGTTGAAAAGACAATCAACCCGGTTGTCGGCATAGTCGAGAATTTTTCCGGCAGCCTGGTCCACGCTCTGTTCGTCCAGTAACTCCAGATAAACCGGAATGGCGCCCAGACGTTTCAGTTCATCAAGGTCCTGCTCTTTGCGCGCTGTGGCAATGACACGATAACCTTGCCGCAGGCACGCTTCCGCACAGGCGTAACCAATACCTGACGATGCCCCGGTAATAACCACAGTTTTGTTCATAATGACCTCTGTTGCTGATAACGTTCACAGTATGCCGGTGGGCGTTAGTGCCCGGGTAGGTTAAGATTACCAAATTCATAAAATCTGTGATATCAGTCGATAACTGTTCAGGATATTCATTGTGACCAAAATTCTGTTGTTGCTCATTATAATTGCTGCGCTGGCCTGGTTGTTACTGAAGCGCAATAACGCGCAGAAAGCCGCCCTTGAAAACCGTCAGGCGGGCAAGGTTTTTCTGGAAAAGAATCAACACAAAGACGGTGTCAGCACCACAGCATCGGGGTTGCAGTATCAGGTATTGCAGCCCGGCAGCGGCCAGGAACATCCCGGGCCAACTGATACAGTCAGGGTGCATTACCAGGGTACGCTGATTGACGGTACCGTGTTTGACAGCTCCCATGAGCGGGGTGAGCCGGTGAGTTTTCCTCTGAATCAGGTGATACCCGGCTGGACAGAAGGTTTACAGCGGATGGTAGTGGGGGAAAAAACACGCTTTTTTATTCCTCCTGAGTTAGCCTATGGTGACCGGAGTATGGGAGCGATCGGGCCAGGTTCCGTACTTGTTTTTGACGTGGAATTACTCGGTATTAACGAGTAAAGACAACATCCGTGAGAAAAGGGAGGCAACACATGTTGAAGAAACTATCCGGCGCAATGGTATTGGTATTACTCATGGTGACACAGTTGAGCTATGCAAAAGTGGTAACCAAAGCAGTCGATTATGAAATCGACGGCAAGCCCTTCAAGGGCCTGCTGGCTTATGATGACAGCATCAAGGGAAAGCGGCCGGGCGTACTGGTGGTGCATGAGTGGTGGGGCGTGAATGATTATGCCCACAAGCGCGCCAAAGACCTGGCAAAAGAAGGCTATGTGGCGTTTGCACTGGATATGTACGGATCCGGCAAGGTGGCAGATCATCCTGACCAGGCCAAAGCTTTCATGAATGCCACCCTGGAGAAAATGCCCGTGGCCGAAAAGCGGTTCAAAAAGGCCAAGTCCATTCTTGAGAGTCAGCCGAACGTGGATAGCGACAATATTGCTGCCATCGGCTACTGTTTCGGAGGTGGCATTGTGCTGCACATGGCGCGACAGGGTATGGATCTTGAAGGCGTGGTGAGCTTTCACGGCTCCCTGGGAACCCAGGATCCGGCTGAAAAAGGCGAGGTAAAAGCCCGTGTCAGGGTGTTCAATGGTGCGGATGACCCCTTTGTTACCCAGGAGCAGATTGAAGCCTTTAAAAAGGAAATGGAAGCGGCCAATGTGGACTACAAGTTCGTGAACTATAAAGGCGCCGTGCACAGCTTTACCAATCCCGGTGCCGATGAGAAAGGCAAGAAGTTTGATATGCCGCTGGCCTACAACGAGAAGGCCGCAAAGGACTCCTGGCAGTCCATGCTGGACTTTTTTAACGACATATTCTCTGAGTAGTGGCGGGCAATGATGGACATTCGCTTGCGGATACTCTTTTTGTTGCTGGCAATGCCGGTGCTTTGTGCACCGGTGTTTGCCGAACAGATTCTGCAAACCGGCACGGCCTGGGACGGTGGCAAGATTGCCTATCCCGACGGCGACCCGGAGGTGACTGCGATTATTCTGCGTCTGGACAAAGAGCAGATTTCAAAGTTTCACTGCCACCCGGTGCCCACCCTGGGTTATGTACTCAAGGGTACCGTGGAGGTGGAAACCCGGGAAGGCAAAACCGTCAGATTGTCTGAAGGTGATGCCGCAGTGGAAGTGATGCGTACTCTGCACCGGGGGAAAGCAGTCGATGGGCCAGTGGAAATTCTGGTGTTTTATGCGGGTGCCGAGGGTATTCCCACCACGGTGTTGCCGGATACAGAAGCAGCAAAAATCCACTGTGATTAACAGCCAGGATTTGCCAGGTGTGTTATGAGCAAGAAAGAACAGAGCCGGGATATTCAACACTCCCGGGACAGCGTTGATGAGTTGGTAAAAGCCCTGCGTTTTGAGTTTACCGATATCGGGGTGTCGGCAACCGCCGACCTCTTATATGAACAGGCTCCAGTTACCTGCAATGTAGTGGTTGCTGGGTTGCCCTACACGGGCGACGCCATCCACGGAGAATATTCAGGGGCGGAAATGTTTACGGTCATTCCCGGTCATATCCATGCCCCCATGGAAAACCATACCTGCTCGGTGTCAGCCCGTGACATAGGCTTTCTGCGATTTCAGGGTGGTACTGATGCGGTAGAGGGAGACAGGGTGGCGTCAGAAATTGCCTGGTTTTACGGGGATTATGCCATGCCTTCAATGCGCGACGGCCCCATTGCCATGAATATATTTGCCCGGTTTGATCAGCATAACTGGGAGAAATTTGCGGAAGCCTGCGGGTCAGTCAAACCGGGGGAAGGGCGGCCGGTAAGAATCACCGCCGTTCCCCATGGCGAAGCGGGCTAGAGCCACCTGGTATGCCCCGGCTCTCGTGTGACCGCGCTGTCAGGAGTGCTGTACCACCCATTCACCGTCGTGGGCGGGTGCGTCAAACAATGCTTTCTTGGCCAGCAAGGGGCCTTTCAGGCCAAGAATCTGGGTGGCCGTCAGAAACCCCGCGATCATGGCGCCGGCCACGCCACAGCTCAGTGTGTCCTGGCCGGTGAGCCACAGGCCGGGAATACTGGTTCGGGGCTGTAGCCAGTGTTGCTCGAAGCGCGACGGGTCATGATCCAGGCCGTAAATTTCCCCTTCTTCATAAAAGCAGAAAAACTCGGTAGAAAGGGGCGTTGAGGCTTCATAGTAATCTATCTTGCCCCGCAGTTGGGGCAGTTGCCGGTAGAGCGCTTCCAGCATGCGATTGGCAAATTCTTCGCGAAATTCTTCATAGTCCTCGCCCCGTTTGCCCCAGGTTGTGCCCTGCCATTTGCGCCACTGCTCGAAGCTGGCGGGGGCAACAATTTCAATGGTGGAACGGCCGGGATAGCGGGACTGAAAGCTGGGGTCTTTGGCAGACGGAAAGGATATATAGACCACCGGAAACGGATTGTTGTGATCGGCAACAAAGTTTGCCACATTCTGGTCATGATCGCCGCTGGGATAGACCCACAAATTGGTTTTTGGCAGCCCCAGTTCTTCAGCCGTTCCTTTCAGGCCAATAAACAGGCCCACATTGGTAAAGGAGCGCTTTACCTTCTTCAGGTTATCAAGGTAGCCGTGTTTTTCTGCCACTGCCTGTGGCAGGAGCTTGCCGAACGTATTGAATACTCCGGCATTGCTGATAACCAGCGGGGCGCGGATATCGGTGCCGTCTTTCATGCGCACACCAACCGCTTTTCCTTTCTCAACAAGGATTTCCTCCACCTCGGCATAAGTGAACACGTCGCCGCCACCAGCCTGGATTTTCGGAATCACGGTTTCGGCGATTTGCGATGCACCACCCACCGGGTAATAACCGCCGTTGAAATAGTGCTTGGCAATCAGGCAGTGAATCAGGAAGCTGCCCTTCTGGGGCGGCATGCCGTTATCACCCCACTGGCCCACCAGCACCGAAATCAGCTTTTCGTTATCGGTAATGCTGCGCAGCACTTCGTAGGTGGTTTTATTGAAGTAATCCGGCAACAGTTTTTTTGCGACCACCGCAAAGGCTTTCTGCTGCCAGGGGCGCATCAGTTTGCTCAGGGTAAACCAGCGCATGCCTTTGTTCACTTCCCGCACCATTACCATGTAACGGTCAATGGCCTCGTGATCCTCCGGAAAGCGGGATTTCATTTCCTCCGCAAATTCAGCCTTGCCAGCCACAAAATCGTAGGATTCATCCCCAAGAATAATACGGTCGTACACCTTGTCCATGGCTGCCCATTTGAGGTTGCCATCGCTGATAAAATCAAACAGCTTCCGGCTCATGGTGGGGTAGCCCACATCGCCAATGTAATGCACTCCCACATCCCATTCGTAGCCATTTCTGGAATAAGCGTGCGTAAAGCCCCCTGCGGTGTAGTGCTGTTCAAGCACCAGCACTTTTTTCCCCATGCTCGAAAGGCTGGCAGCGGTGGTGAGCCCGCCAATGCCGGAGCCGATCACGATGGCATCGTAAGGGCCATTGAGGCGGGTGGCACGGTAGCGTTTACCAATGCGAATGGTGCTGGGCTTGAGCGCCCGCCCGGCCTTTTTACCTGTTTTTTCTTTTTTATCAGTAGCTTGAGGCATAACAGTCACCCTGTCAGGAGCATCGCCAGGCGATGGTCATCATTAAAAATATCTATATGCTACATGGTGCATATCAGGATGCTAGCAATGTCACTCCCGGGTTGCAAGCATTACTGCGGCCTTGTTCTGGCAAATGTCATCAGCCCGGCAGCCCTTCAGGAGCCGGGAGTGGCGATCTGCTGAGCCAGTTCTGTCAGCTGCGAATGCAGCTTTGCCTGCTTTGCCTCGCTTGAACCGGTGCCGGGAAAGATAACGGTGGTGTGCGGTTCCCGGTCCAGCCAGAATTTTCCGGAGTGGTCTTCCACCTCCCTGGCCGCTGCCAGCCAGATAATGGTGTCGGCGCCTTCCCGCGGTGTTCTCAGCAGCGGCCGGGTCACCTTGTAAAAACCGGGCATGGAGGAGGCCACTGCTGGCGTATCCGCCCAGCCCGGGTGCATGGCATTAAAGGTGACATGGCTGTTCCGGTGTTGCCGGGTCCAGAATTCGGTCATGTCCACCAGGCCCCGTTTGGCCCGGGCATAGGCTTTGGGCCCGTCGTACGTGCCCTCCTCATACTGCAAATCATCCAGATAAACGGGCTGGGTATACATGCCACCGGAGCTCACATTGATGACCCGCCCCTGGGCGGACTTCTCCAGGTTTGGCAGTAACGTTTCAGTTAGCACAAAGGGTGACAGGAGTAACAGTGCAAAGGACTTTTCGAATTGCTCCGGTGTTACCTGGCGATCATTGAACAGCGCCCCGGCGTTGTTGACCAGGATGTCGATGACGGGAAATTTCCCGCTGATGTCGCTGGCAGCCCGCGCGGTTTCCTCAATCAGCGACAGATCTGCAATCACACTGTGAATGGGCCTTCCTGTTTCGGCTGTGATTTCCTCTGAAAGGTCTTTCACCTTGTCGGGATTTCTGGCAACCACCAGAATTTCGGCGCCCATCTTTGCCAGGGCAATGGCAGTCTCCCTGCCCAGCCCGGACGAGGCGCCGGTAATCACGGCTTTTTTGCCGGTGAGGTTTGCGGAAAGCCCTTTCCAGTGTTTTTTCGCGCGCAGGTATCCCAGGCGGGTAAATTTCATCATACCGGGCAGCACCAGTTTGTCCGCCAGCTCGCTGGGTTCGCTGATAGGTTCCTTGCGATCATTCAACGCACGTACCAGGCCATTCACTGCGCGGTCTGTCATGGGCTCCAGCAGGCCCGGGAAGGTATCGGTGAGCTTGCCGGTCAGGCCGCCCATCTCCACGTCCACGGTATAATCTATGCGGGTGCGGGCTTCAGACAGTGCTTCCAGGGTGATGGTATCGGTGAGCGTGAAGTTCCTGGCCTTGCCCTTCAGTCGAATCATCAGGTTAGGCTTCAGATCCAGAATACAGTACTCCATCGGTGTTTTTCCGGGCCCTGCCTTGGCTATGATGGAAAACTCGGTGCCCGGCCGGGGGGCGCCAGGGGTGAGTTTTTCTGCCCTGAGCACGTTTACGTCCCATTGTTCGGTAGACGAAAAGTCGGCGAGATAATTGAAGGCTTCTTCTACCGGGCGATCAACAGTCAGGGTGCGGGATAGGGTGGTCATGGTGTTGTTGCTCTCCTGTTTGCAGGTGTGGCAGGGTTGAACCTATGCTGGTGAGGCTACTACAGCAGTTGTGAAAAAATCATAAAATGCTAGACATTATCTGGCGTCCTGTACCGGTGGCGAAGTGGTGTCGAGGTTTGCCATGATACATTGTGATTATCTCCGGTTGAGATTAAAAAAGGAGGCGGCTGCCAGTGGGGAGTGCATCATCAAGGATCCTGTCGTAACGGGCCCTGTTACGGGGAATAAAAAACACCTGCATGCCCCCGGTTTTCGGCGACTGATCACGTGGCTGCTGATGACCCTGACCATGATTGCCGGCCCGGGCTGTTCAGATGGCGGAATTGTCGGCACCTACGACGACTACCTGACCCGCCTGGGGAGAGTTCTGGAACGAGATCCGGGTCAGTGGCAGGCGCGGGTTTCGGAAGGGCTGACGTTACGCTACCCGGATCGAAGACAGCGTCGACTGGAAACCGAGGATACCCGCCTTGGTGTGTTTGATTTTCTTTCCCTTGGCGACTGCCGGCTGCTGCAATTGGTTAGCGAGCGTAACAGCTCACTGGGCAAGGTGATGTCGGCAACGGCGCGCTATCACTATGAATGGTTGCTGCTCAATGGCATACGGGTTTGCCTGAATAACAATAACAGCCCGGACACTGGCACCAGTCCGGATACCAGCGAGGATGACCTGCAGGCCAAGCTGGCGGCAATAGGGGATATCAAACAACAGGAAATCTACCGTTATTACTGGAACGCCACCTGGGGCAGTGAGATTTTCCAGACATTTTTTTCCCTGTCGCACCTGCCTCTGGGGCCTGACGAAGTATCGGGAATTCAGCCGGATGTTACCCAGTCGTTCTTTGATTATTTTCAGGCATTGCCGGAGCCTCACAAGGCGGGCAGCGTTCCGGTTGACGGGGCGGATTCCATTTTCGGGAAAAGCCAGGCCGCGGAGCGCCACCTGCAGCCTTTGCAGTATCATTATGGGGGGCGTCTGATCCGCTCTCTGGTGACGGGTACGGAAGCCATCAGTGAGGGAACCCGGATGCTGGAGCAGGCCATGGAAGCGCGGCCCCTGTGCATTAACGAGATGCCTTCCCGAAAGGCGGAGATACTTGAGAATGTATTTGCCCGGTTTTATGTGCGGTCGCTCCAGCCTTACCTGAGCCGCCTTGACCGGGAAGCGGCGCTGCTGCTGACAGTAACCCATCGCTATTCACCCCGCCAGGCACCGGATGCAGCACCTGAAGTGATCCGCTTTTACGATACCTATCTGAATCTGACGGAGCATGACGCACTTTCAGCAATGCGCAGAGCGGTAAAGCAGCATGCCCTGGTATGGAATCGTCTGCTTCGCAGCTGTGGTATGAAAGTGGGCGGGAATAGTTGAAACCCCGCGTGGCTCCATTAAAATCGCCCCACTATCTGATGAGCCCGGGGGTGCCATGAAATATTCAGCGATTGCAGCCGTTGTCCTTGGGGCGGGGCTGCTCCTCTGGCTGCTGTTCTGGCCTGCACCCATTGATGCGGTGGCCTGGCAGCCCCCGGATCCGCCCGCCATGGCGGGGGATTATGCCCCCAACTCACTGTTGCAGAAAGCCACACTGCTGGCTCAGGGCAAGATCTACGGGCCTGAGGATATTGCCGTTGACGACGATGGCATTCTTTACGGCGGCACCCAGGATGGCAAGATTGTTCGTGTGCACACTGATGGCCGCGTGGAGGACTGGGTTAACACCGGTGGCCGTCCCCTGGGGCTTCAGTTTGATGCCTCCGGTAATCTGATCGTCTGCGATGCCTACAAAGGCCTGCTGTCGGTTGACCGGTCAGGAAAGGTTTCAGTTCTGGCTACGGAAGCCGGTGGTGTTCCTTTCGGATTTACCAATGACCTTGATATTGCGTCCGATGGCCGGATTTATTTTACCGACGCCTCCAGTCAATGGAATCAGAGTGCCTACATGCTGGATCTGATGGAGGGGCGCCCATGGGGTCGTTTTCTGGTCTTTGATCCGGCGACAGGTAATACCCGGGTCCTGGTGGATGATATTCACTTTGCCAACGGCGTGGCCCTGTCCGCAGATCAGGATTTTGTGCTGATTAACGAAACCTGGCGCTATCGGATTCTGCGCTATTGGCTGAAAGGGGAAAGGCAGGGAACACGGGATGTTTTCATCGACAATCTGCCGGGCTTTCCTGATGGTATTTCCGGTAATCGCGACGGTACCTTCTGGGTGGCCTTGCCAACGCCCAGAAATCCCACCGTGGACCGGTTGTATCCGCACCCCTGGCTGCGTGAAATTCTGGTGAAACTGCCAGAATCCCTGCAGCCTGAACCCGTGGCTTACGGGTTCGTGCTGGGATTGTCAGAAGAGGGCAGAGTGATTGCCAATCTTCAGGATCCTGCAGGAACTCACCTTCAGGAGATTACATCGGTGGAAGAACATAACGGCTATCTCTACTTCGGATCCCTCCATAACAGAAGAATCGGTCGGCTGGCCCTATGCCCTCCCGGAGCCGAGCAGGGCAACTGCCTCGCTGAATGAGGCATTCAGCACCGGGACCAGTTGCCGGAGCTGCGTTGCTTTCTGCTCATGGGCAAGGGATTCCACCATCTGCAGATGGGCGTAAAACTGCATCAGGCCCAGATTGCCCGCCGACCCTTTCATTTTGTGGGCCAGCCCGGAAGCTTCTTCAATAGCTCCTCTCTCGATCCGGGATACCAGCGCAGAGAAAGTATCCTCGGCGGATTCCATAAACAGATCCACTAGTGCCTCAAGTCGCTCCTCTTTCCAGCGTAAACGTTTGAGGGCGGCTTCCCGGTCCCACACCAGGTCATGAACATGATCGGGCCCTTCAATATCCGTGGGGGCAGCCTGCATTTCCTCGCTGTTGGACCAATAGGCAAGCTTCTGTTCCAGCAAGGTAATGTCCACCGGTTTGGCCAGGTAGTCGTTCATGCCGGCGGCCAGACAGCGATCCCGGTCACCTTCCATGGCATTCGCTGTCATGGCGATAATCGGAATGGCGCGGAATCGCTCTCCCGCCACCCCTGCCCGGATCTTGGCGGTGGCTGTGAAACCATCCATTTCGGGCATCTGACAGTCCATCAGTATCAGGTCGTAGTAATCTTCGGCGGACAGATTCTGCAGCTTGCCAATGGCTTCCTGCCCATTGGTCGCTACCTCGGTGACAATATCGAAATCCTCCAGAATGCCCAGAGCTACCTCTACATTGACCGGGTTGTCCTCCACCAGCAGCACTTTCCTGAGGTCCAGACTATCGGAACTGCGAATGGGTGCCAGCTGGAGCTCCTGATCAATCTGTTTTTCGTCTCCCTGCTCCAGGGTAACTTCAAAACTGAAACAGCTACCCTGACCTGGCTCGCTCTCAACCGAGATATCTCCCTTCATCATTTCACAGAGCTGTCTGGCGATACTGAGCCCAAGCCCGGTACCGCCGTATTTCCGGGTGGTGGAGTTATCTGCCTGGGAAAACGATTTAAACAGGGATTCTGCCTTCTCTTCTTCTATGCCAATACCGGTATCGGCAACCGATGCCTGCAGTAACAGGTGGCTGTTGTTAATCAGCCGTGTTGAAACCGTAATCGCAATCTCTCCGGCATCAGTGAACTTGATGGCGTTGCTGAGCAGATTGTTGAATATCTGGCGCAAACGGTACGAATCGCCTCTGCCATAACGATGCTGCAGCTTCTCGATATCCAGTTTAAGATTGATGGGTTTGTCTTCTACCCGCACCAGAAATATTTCGTAGATTTCCATCATCATGGCATGAATATCGAAACCTGTATTTTCCAGCTCCAGCTTGCCGGCCTCAATTTTGGAAAAATCCAGAATGTCATTAATCAGTGAGAGCAGGGATTCCGCGCTCACATTGGCCAGGTAGGTATAACGGCGGGCGGTTTCAGTCAACGGTTCTTTCTGAAGCAGCTTGAGCATGCCCACCACCCCGTTGATAGGGGTGCGAATCTCATGGCTCATGCTGGCCAGAAAGCTTGATTTGGCTGCGGTAGCCTTTTCCGCCTTTTCTTTCTGTTCCTCCAGTGCCCATGCCTGAAATTCCAGATCCTGGGCATATTGGGCAATCTGTTCCTCGGCTTTCTTGCTGGCAGTCAAATCTTCAATGCAGCCAAACAGCCCGCTGGTAATGCCTGACGGCAAGGTGTCCGGTGTCAGCGTAAAATGGAGGTACCTGGACTTTTGCTGCCGGTCCAGCATCTCAGCTTCAAAAGTGACGGGCCGGGATTCGGCAAAGGCCTTCGCAATAATGGGGCTGACACTTTCATAGTCTTTTTCATCCAGCAGATCCCTGAGGGTTCCCAGGGGGATAGCACCTTCCGGAATATTGAAAAACGCATTGAAAGCGCTGTTGGTTACGGGAAAGCGCCCCTTGTCATCCAGGTAAAACAGGAGTACCGGTGCGGAACGGGTAATACCATCCATTTGGCGTCTGACGTATTTGAATTCCGAATCAAGTGCGACACGCTCGTTATGAATCCGGTTGTAGCTCTCTGCCAGCTGGCCCATTTCATCATTGCTGGAAAACCGTATCGGGTTTTCAATATTCTTGTTTTGTGAATGTTCAATGCCTCGATGGATTTCCTTAAGGGGGTTAATAACGAAGCGCCGCTGAGCTGCATTGGCAACGAGCAGGGTAATGAAGATGCCACTGATAAATATGGACAGTAAGACCGTCAGCTCTTTCTGGGCCCTGGCAATGGTGTAGGTCTTGTCCAGTGTCAGAATCACCAGAAAGGTTCGCAAACGGTTGATTTTTGAATCGATGATATTGAGCGGCACGATTTCATGGATCAGGTGGTTTTCGTGGATAACCACCGTCTCCGGGCGACCGTCCTCCCAGGCTGTTTTGCTGACTGCTCTGCTAATGTTTTCACCCAAAGGTGCTGTGCCCTGGTCCAGCAGGACGGGGTTGCTGGAAGCAATCACGGTACCGGTTCGGGGATTAAACAGGGAAAGACTGACAATGGCGTCTTTGGCTGCCAGCGTGCCAATAACCCGCTGTATATTGCTGCGGGTAGCATCCAGTTCGGTGGCTATCTGCAGGGTGGCAAGAATATGTCTGGTTTCTGTTTCAATACTGTTGGCGATGTCCTGCTGGGATTTCCATGAGAAAAAGCCGAGTACTGCTACGATCACAAATACGCCGATCACCAGGATGGGAATACCCAGTTTGATGGTGAGGGAGCGATGATCCCTTAATTTGTCGGTAACTTGCGTATCGGACATGGTGGCAGAAAGTCAGGGATCCTGATAGATCAGTGGCGGAAGGTGACGACAATCGCCGGTGATGGCTCTGACGTGCACCAGGGTTTCACAGACTTCCACCATGGTTTGTTGCAAAGACTCGGGTTCCGCAAACAAGGCCTGCTGCGCTTCCATATCCAGCAGTATAAGATCATTCAGTGTGGCCTTGAATTCTTCCTTGCTGATCCCCTCATGATTCGCCATGATCTGGTAGCTCTCTTCAGGTGACGTTTTCATTTGCTCCAGTGCCATTTGCCAGGCCTTGCGAAGTTTGCTGGTCAGGTCGGGGTGCTTTTTCAGTACCGGTGTTGCAATGGACACCACATCAATAATTTCGCGGGGAATGTCCGCGCTGCTGAAGATAGCGTGGTAGTGGTCATTTTCCAGAATTTTGACTGAAAACGGCGGGTAGGTGACAAAGGCGTCCACTTCCTGATTGTTCAGTGCCTGAAGGCCTTCGCCCGGTTCCAGGTTGATCAGCTGGACATCCTGCAGGGTCATCTGGTGGGTTTTCAGTGCTCTTTGCAGCACGTATATGCCCAGTGATGAAAGTTCGGCCCCAATGCGCTTGCCTTGTAAATCCGTTACTGATTCTATGTTTTTGGCAGCAATGATCATGTCGCCGCCGTTGGAGTAGTCGGGAATCAGTACGATCTGGTTCGGGAGCCCTCCCAGAAAATTGACCTGCACCGCCTCTACGGCGGTGGAGGCCATGCCGTCCACATGACGGTTCGTATAGGCCTGCTGCACCTCGCTGAGGGATCCCAGTTGAACCAGCCGGAGGTTCAGGTCCAGGCTGTCAAAAAAGCCTTTGCTTTCCGCAAGATAGAGTGCTTCGTATCCGGGCCAGGGGTTTATGGCAATGGTGACGGGGTTGTCCGGCTCACGGGTGCAGCCCGCGAAGCAGATCATGCCGGACACAAAAATAAGCAGAGCAGAGCGCATTGCGCAGACCTCGGGTGTATTTGCACTTAATCTGAGCATAGAACACGGGGGGAATGCGTCAAAAGCGGGCCTTGCCTGTCCAGCTGCAAATAACTATTGCCATCCCATGCAAAGCGTTTATAGTATTTAGTGCTTGTAAGATAACTTTGTGTTTATGCGTTACATATTGGCCTTCTTGTAGTAAGTCATTCTGCTCCACATAGAACACTGTAATCCTTACCGGCCATTTGTCTGTGTTCCTGTTCTTCCCGGGCCCGGTCCCGGAACCAGAATCCCGTGACAAGTGAGAGATAGATCGTCAAGTTTTAAAGGTAATATTATGTCTAAAGTGACTGGAACCGTTAAATGGTTCAATGAATCAAAAGGTTTTGGCTTTATCCAGCAGGAAGACGGGCCAGATGTGTTTGCGCATTACAGTGCGATTAGCGGTAGCGGGTTCAAAACGTTAAATGAAGGCCAGCGTGTTGAATTCAAGGTAGTTCAGGGCCAGAAAGGTCCACAGGCGGAAGAAATCACCGTTATCTGATATACGGTATTTTCTACGCAAAAAAAGGCAGGTTTAACCTGCCTTTTTTTTATGCCCCCCAATCGGCATCACGCCAGGCTGGATCAGCTGCCGGCAATTTCGTAGGTGAGGCTGGAAAAGTGGTCCGCCATGTGGAATGCGTGAGCCAGTTCCCAGTCCTCGTAAGACAGATCACCGTAAGCAAAGTGTGGAAACAGTGCGCCGGTCCAGTTCTGGAAATCGAAAATCGCGTTGCGCAGACGCTCAAATGCCATCGGCAGATCACCGCTGTCTGGAATGTCAGGGGCGCCCGGGACGGGGTCGGACAGGTTGTGGCTCATATAGCCGTTCTTTTTGTAGTTGTTGAACAGAATCTTGGAAATGCTCTGCAC
Source organism: Ketobacteraceae bacterium (assembly GCA_033722575.1). Taxonomy (GTDB): domain Bacteria; phylum Pseudomonadota; class Gammaproteobacteria; order Pseudomonadales; family Ketobacteraceae. The sequence goes on from JAWVYU010000027.1 coordinate 16,404, forward strand.
CAGCGGTGAATACATTTCCGGATAACCTGACATGGAATATTCACAGCTTTGGGCCAGGTGGTTCAGTACTTTGTACAGCGTCCATTCCTGCTGCATTTCCACCGGGGGGTTGGCTTCAATCAGGGCGATCTCTTCCAGTGCATCATCCAGATCGGCAAACATCAGTGCCCGGCCTCTGGGTGGTTTATCACAGCCGGTGGCCGTGATGCCCAATCCTGCGGCCGCCATTGTCCCCATTGACAGCTTCAGGAAGCGTTTGCGCGACATCCGGGCCGACTGCAAAACGTCTTGAATGGTACGTATTTTCTTATCATTCTGGTCCATAGTAATCACTTTGAGTTGGTCTGTGGTTAATAACCGGGTGGTTAATCATCGGGTTCAGATTCCATCATCCGATTGTATGAATCCGGCGCGCCAGTGCCCCCCTCCAAAGGTGGGGAAAGCTTCCATTTTCAAAAATTTGCGGCTTTTGGTGGATAATCCAACGCCCGGGGCCTACGCCTGATCGGCTTGTCAGCGTTGCTGATATTCCTTTGATTCAAAAAGCTTTTCGCTGTTCATATCACCGTCACGCGCCATGGGCAGGGCTAAGGGCGGAATAAAAATACCGGTGCTAGAATGACATTATGGAGCTTTCCGTTTACTACAACGAACAGGACAAAACCCTCTATGGCGAGGTGACAGCCTCCGAATCCGGGGGCGCTGACCCTATTACTCCTGCACTTATTCAGCAGAAAACAGACTCTCTGGGATATAAAAACCTGGTCCTGAATCCCCAGGCGGTCAACCAGCTGTGCGCCTCGGCTAACCGCGAGGAACCACTGAGCCTGCCGTTGAAAATCCTTATCGACGGAGAGGTCCGCGTGGAGGTATCCCCGGACAGGCGTCAGGCGACCCTGACATTGCACAAAGCGGATGGCGGCAAAAGCGTTGATCAGGAAATGGTGAAGCAGGCCATTCAGGGTGCTGGTATTTGCGAGGAGCTGGTGAACTGGGCCGCGGTGGAGACTGCCCTGAATCGTGGACAGGTGTCGGAGCTGGTGATCGCAAAGGCGGTGGCACCCGAAAATGGCCGCGATGCGACCTATGTTCCGCTGGTGTCCAGCGAAGTGGATCGGGTACCGGTGACTGATGAAAAAGGGGTGGCGGATATGCTGAGCGCCCACCAGTTTGTCATGGTTAACGCCGGCGAGCCGCTGATGCGACGTGAACCAGCCACCAGCGGGGAGCCGGGCAGGGATGTTACCGGTGCACCCATTGCTGCCAGACCCGGCACTGACCCTGGTTTTAAACCGGGCCTTGAGGGTTCAGAGCTGGCAGCCGATGATCCGGATCTGCTGATTGCCAGCATCAAAGGCCACCCGGTGTTATTTCCCAACGGAGTGGCAGTGGATCCCGTTCTGCATGTGGACAATGTGGACCTCCGCACCGGCAACATTCACTTTGATGGTTCACTGGAGGTGAAAGGTGATGTTACACCGGGCCTTGAAATTAATGTGTCCGGTGATGTGGAGGTTAAAGGGACGGTGGAGCGGGCACGCATTAAAGCGGGCAACCAGGTGATAGTGCATGGTGGCGTGTTTGGCCAGCAGGAGATCGACGAGGACGCCGGCATGAGTGAAGAAGATTCCCAGGCACATTTTGACATTCAGGCCGGCGGTGATGTGGAAGCGGGGTTTCTGAATCAGGTCGCTATTCATTCACAGGGCGCCATACGGGTAAAACAGTATGCGGCCCATTCCTTTCTTAAAGCTGACGGCGTTATTACCCTGGGGCAGGGCGGTGGCAAGGGAATCCTGTTTGGTGGTCTTATCTGGGCCGCTCGCGGTGCCGTGATAGCCCAGGCGGGTAATGACAGTTATGTACCAACAACCATCTGGGTGGGGGAACGCCATAAACTTGAGGAACGAAAAGAGCAGATCCGACAGCAGCGGGAAGCCCGCGAAAGCGAGGCCAGTCAGTTAAGTGCCATTTTCGAAAAAATCAAGCGCAAGCATCCCTCCACGCTGGGAAAGGTATCGGTGGATAAAGCCCGTCGGATCGACAACACCATAAAATCCATCCGGCAGACCATAGCGGAGCTTGACCGGGAAGCGGAGCAACTGGAAGAAGCTATACAGGCTCAACAGGACGTGTGCCTTACCATTACCAGGCGGCTGTGTCCCAATACCACGGTCAGTATTCATGGGGTGGTGCGCCATTTTAGCGACGAACAGAAGCCAGACAGTTGGTATCAGGCAGGCGATGTTCTCATACCAGCAAGGGATATGAAGGAAAACTGATGCAAATACATGAAATAATGACCGTTGACGTGCACACCATAAACACCTCTGTGAGCCTGCGGGAGTTGCGACAGATTTTCTCTCAGGTTAAATATCATCATTTGCTGGTGGTGGAAGACGAACGTCTCTCGGGCGTGATTTCTGATCGCGATGTGCTGCGCATGTCCAGCCCCTCACTGGACAGCGAGACGCTCAGTGCCGAAGACGAGGCGCTGCTTAACCGGGAGGCAGGCGCTTTTATGTCAACCAGGCTGGTGACAGCTCGACCGGATACGCTGATCGATACCGCCGCGATATTGCTGCTGGAAAACAACATATCCTGTTTGCCGGTGGTGAATGACCACCAGGGTGTGGCCGGTATTGTGACCTGGAAAGACATGCTCAAGTATTATGTTTACGTTCGTTGATTCCTGAGGTCTGTTGTCCGTATTTGTCGTACAACCTGAAGAAACTGACGCCGGATAACAGAGGAAGCTGCAGTATTATCTGATATTTTGGCTATCTGGTACTTTGGTGCCACAAACTGATTTTATGCAGGCGGGAAATAACATGCTGGAAAAACCGGAAACCATCAATGCCTATTGCGATGACGCTCTGGGAGACCTGGATGCGGTGGGGATTGCCGAACGCATCCGCCGCGGTGAAATTTCCGCGCAGGAAGCCGTTGAAGCAGCCATTGCCCGGGCGGAAAAGGTTAACCCGATGATCAATGGGATTACCACTGATATGTACGCACAGGCAAGAGAGCGTGCTGCCAACCCCTGGAAAGGCGAGCTTTCCGGGGTGCCCACCTTCGTCAAGGACAACGATGACGTGGAAGGGGTACCCACCACCCATGGCTCCAGGGCGTTATCTCATAAGCCCGCCAGGCAGTCGTCGCCCTTTGTGGAGCAGTTCCACTCCCTGGGACTGATTGCGTTGGGAAAAACCACCATGCCGGAATTCGGGCTCACGGGCACCACTGAGTCGACGGTCCATGGTGCCACCCGTAACCCCTGGAATCTCGGCCATTCCACCGGTGGCTCCTCGGGCGGTTCCGCCGCTATGGTGGCTGCCGGTGTGGTGCCCATTGCCCATGGCAATGACGGTGGTGGCTCCACCCGGATACCGGCTGCCTGTTGCGGGCTGGTGGGGCTCAAGCCAACCCGGGGTCGGCTGGTGAATGTGGAGGGGTCTCATCTGCTGCCGGTGAATCTGGTGCATCAGGGTGTGCTCACCCGGACTGTCAGGGATACAGCCGTGTTTTATGCCGGGGCTGAAAAGCACTATCAGAATCGCGACCTGCCGGACATCGGTCTGGTGGAGGGGCCAGGCAACCGGCGCCTGCGCATTGGTTTCTTCACCGACGGACCGGAGCACTACCTGAGTGATTCCGATGTGGTAAGCGCGGTTCACGAGGCTGCGGCATTGTGTCAGTCGCTGGGGCACGAGGTGGAGGAAATTCCGTATCCATTCGATGTGGCCCTGGGGGAGGATTTTCTCTTGTACTGGTCGATGCTGGCCTTCATGTTCCACCGCTTCGGGTCCGCCATTTATCGCTCGCCACTGGATAAAAAACGCCTGGAACCCCTGACGCTGGGTTTGAGCAGGTATTTCACCAAAAATATGTACAAGGCGCCGATGGCAGTGAAGCGGTTACGCAATGGCAAGGCCATTTACCAACAGGCATTTGGCCGCTTTGATGTGATGCTGTCGCCGGTGCTGGGGCATCCGCCGCCAAAAATAGGCTACCTGGGGCCGGAAGTGAATTTTGACAGCGCGCTGGAACGGTTGCGCCGGTTCGTGCCTTTTACCGCCGCCCAGAATGTTTCCGGTGGCCCCGGCATTGCATTGCCATTTGGCAAAAGCCGCCGGCAGGTGCCGGTAGGCGTGCAGTTTTTTGCGCCCTTCGGCGAGGACCGGCGCCTACTGGAACTGGCGTTTGAACTGGAGCAGGCCCACCCCTGGCCGCTGAACCGTTCTGCGGACCAGTCTGATGATAAAGGTGGCGATAATGCGGTGTCTGAACAGACTTCCGGGGTTGCCTGAATCAGCCCACCTCATTCAGAATCCGTTTGCGGAATTTTGCACCGCGTTCGGTGGCCAGCTTTTCGCAAGCGGCGATATTCACCCCGTCCAATCCTTCAATGGCGGTAACGGTAACGTCCTCCATGGTGGCTGCGGCTTCGGCAATAAAATCCAGGCAGGCCTGAAAGGACCCGCTCAGTGTGGGCCGGCAATGGCGGTTGTAAAGGCTTTCATTCTGGGCGTTGAGGGACACCGAAACGGCATCGACACAGGCAGCCAGCTCCGGCACGATGTTGCGTTTGTGTACCAGGTTGCCCAGTCCGTCGGTATTGAGCCTTACCCGGCAGCCCTGACTGCGGGCAAAACGGGCTACCCTGAGTAGCTCCTCAAGTCGCAGGGTGCTTTCACCAAAGCCACAGAACACGACCTCTGCCACATTGTCCAGGTTTCCCAGTGCGGGAATGATAGCTTCGGCCCGGGGATTGAAATCCAGTGCAAGTTCATGGCCTTTTACCTCCCATGAACCGTTGTGCTTGGGGCAGAAGGCGCATTTCAGGGTGCAGGCATTGGTCAGGTTGATGTAGCGATTGCTACCAATGTCATAAACAAGCGTTGGTTCAGCGGGTTGTTGGATTTCATTTGTCATTTCGGTGGCAGCCACTATTCACAGGGATAGTATTCATGCAACCTTTCTACATTATTGATAATGATTTTTCTTGAACGTACATCAATGACTTGTTCATCCACCAGCTTATGCAGTACCCGGGAAAAAGTTTCCGGCAGCATGGAAAGACGGGACGCCAGAACGCGTTTGGGGATATCCAGCACCAGTTCATGGCCATCCTTCACATCCGGCGGCGAGTGTGTTGCCAGATAGTGAATCAGACGGTCTGTGGCATTCTGCAGAGACAGGCGCTCGATTTCCTGAAGGCGCTGATGCAGGCGCACACACAGAGATCCCATGATATTGAAACACAGGTCAGAGCGGCCTTTGAGGATACTCATGTAAGCCTGGCCGCGAATGGCCACTACCTGGCCGGGGGTCAGAGCTTCGGCAGTGACCGGATATTTCTGCTGCTCCATAAACAGCAGTGCTTCTGCAATGGTTTCCCCGGGGCCGATAATCTCAATGACTTTTTCATTGCCGCTGGGTGCCACCCGGGCCAGCTTGAATTTTCCTGCGATAACATAATAAAAGTAGTTGGCGTCTTCCCCCTGGCTGAACAGGCGGGTGTGCTGATCAAAATCCAGTACTTTGCAATGCTGCAACAACGTCACAAGCTCCTCATCGTATAGCGACGAAAACAAGGTGTGTGACTTTAGCCGGCTTGCTGCTTCACTATTCGGATCCATAACAGACACTCTTCAGCTTGTAAAAAGAAGCGCAGGCTGGCGAGGAGAGAGGGTTACCAGCCTGCGAAAGTCAAACCACTCCGTCAGAAGGTTGTGGCGACCTGCAACCAGATCTTCTGGGTATCTGTGCGTGTGGCGTCATCCTCATCCGCCTTGTAGTCAGCCAACTTCAGCAGGCAGTTGAAATCACCGAATTTTCTGGCAACCGCCAGATCAATTTCCTCACCGTACTCATTGTTGCCCTCGTTGGCTTCGAACTCGTGGTAGAACAGTTTGACGGTGGTACCGCTGATGGTGGCAATGGCACCGACGTAAGTATCCTCCAGGCCATCATTGGGTGTAACCAGGAACTTGTCGGCCCAGCCATTGAATTTATGTTTGGTGGCCAGCGGTGTCTGGAAAGCCGCATTGCCATCATCGGATCCCAGTACTTCCAGTGCCGCCAGAACCTTCACGTCACCGATCTTGTAGCTGACCTCAAGAAATTCATAGTCGGCGTCTAGATCATTGCCATCGGGCCGGGAATACTCAGATTGCTGTGCATATTCCAGCGCATAACCCAAGCCTGCCACACCGCCTTCAAAGCGGGCGCCGAGGGTTTGTGATGACTGGTTGTGGTTGTCGCGGTTATCCAGCAAAAAAGCATAAGCGGTGATTTTGTGCTGATCGAGGGAAGTGTTTTCCAGATACAGCAGATGGGAATCATGATTGATATCATCCGCGGTATGGATAAATGAGTTCACCTGATCAATATAGCTGTAGAACAGCTTGGTATTGCTCAGTGATTCATTCAGAAAGCTCACCGCATTGTAGGTTTGTTCATGCTGGCGCCAGGCGACGCCACCCACATAACGCTGGTTCCCAAGAACGATCCGCTGCTTGCCCGCTGTGATGGTGGTATTCGTCACGCCCTTGTAGATCAGGGCCGCCTGGTTCAGCTCGGTGCCTTCCGGGTCAGCGATCATGGGGCGGTCCTCACCGTCCAGGTAGCGCTGTTCACCCACCACGTGAACGTCGTCAAATTCCAGCAGCAGCTGTGTATTGTTAAAGGACTGGGAGGTGTAGGTCAGACGGGTTTTCAGGGTGGATGCCAGTGCATCCTTGTCTCTGCCATCTTCATCCACCTGTTCCAGCCGGTAGCGCAGGTTCAGGTCCACGTCGCCATTGGTCAGTGCTGTCCGGATGTCATTCGCCAGGGCGCTGACAGAAAAACCGGCGAGCGCCAGTGTGGAGATCAGTTTTACAGATGTTGTTTTCATGGAGTCACCCCGATTAAGGCAAGTTGATAAGCATTGATCGAAACTTTACCAGTATCGATAAAGACACTTATTTGACTTTAATCAACGAACCAAAATGGGGCAGGATTCTTTGGGTATACCTAAAAAGTGATACAGGCGGCTATCAGTTGACCTTTTTCAGGTCCATGAGCAGCGATTTGAACGCGTCCTGAATCAGGTTTTTGGTGGCTTCGGTATCCATCATCCGGTCAAGAAAGGCATGAACTGATTTCAGCAGGGCTTCTTCCTGTTTTTCGTCCAGGTCGATGGCCATCAGGATGGTTTCCAGGTGATCCTTGAACTCCCGGGAAATATGGTGAATATCGGATTCATGGTTTTCATAGTGATGTTGAATGGCTGTCATGCTGTTCAGTACTTTACTGATCACATCATTGATCAGGGTTTCCCGTTCATCGTCCTGTGACAACTCAACAATCAGTGATGTCATTTTCGCTTCGGCGGCGTTCATCAGAATGGCCAGGTTATCTTTCAGGCGGCCATACTTTTCCTCATCAGCCGGCAGCTTTGTGGCAAAAAACGCGACATGTTTGCGGCTCAGAATCAGGCGCCGCCCATTTTCAATAATGCGACCATCCAGGGTAGCTGCATCCAGCAGCCTGACAATGTCGGAATCCGGCTGACATTTCACGTTAAGATTGCCAACATGGGTGCGCAACTGCACGGCCAGATAGATTCCGAAATTGTCGCCGGCTTCCTCCAGTGCCTGTCCCAGGTCTTCATAGTCCCGGGTGGTGATCACCTGTTCGATAAAGCGCAATATGGTGCCCAGCTCGCTGTTGGCTTCCATTACCGTGAAAGCCATATTGCGTGCCTGGTTGGCCTGGTCAGCCAGTTTGGCACTGCGCGATGCTAACAGAATATTGGTTTTTATCTTGTGGTAGACCTCAAGGGGATTGAACGGCTTGGGAATGTAATCATCACAGCCGGCATCGAAGGCATCTACCTGACGGGTCAGGGATTCTGATTCGTCCATGTACAGAATATAGGCCTTGGGGTTGCGGTCTTTAAGCGTTTCACAGACAGTTAACAGGTCCAGAGGATGCTGTTGCGGATTGATAATGAGCGCATCGGGGGAAATCTGAGCCACCGATTCAGTTGCCTCCGGCCCGGGATCCACAACGCGGACTGTAAATTCCTCCTCCAGCATGCCCTCGAGCAGCTCGATATTGGTTTTATCGCTCTCGATAATCAGAATCGTCTGGTGTTCACTGCTCATAAGCTGATCCTGCCACAGTCTGCGTTTATGGGAGTCGCCTTGAGTATAGATCCTGACTGAGAGCTCGCAGGACCGGTTCTGTGCCTATCGGGAAATGTCTAGCTGTTCCCGGCAGATTTGATTTTCCACAGCACCTCAGTGCCCGCCATAAACGGAATAATGGGCCGACCATTCGGCAGGTCAATGGATTCCGGCAGGTGCCAGGGCTCTTTCACCAGGGTCACCGTTCCGCTATTTCTGGCCAGGCCATAAAAGTCGGCGCCATGGTGGCTGGCAAAACCCTCCAGCTTGTCCAGCGCGTTCAGTTCATCAAACACCTGGGTATAGAGTTCCAGGGCCGCCCAGGCACTGTAACAGCCGGCACAACCGCAGGCGGTTTCCTTTTTTGCCTGTTCATGGGGGGCGGAGTCGGTCCCCAGAAAGAATTTCTTTGACCCACTGGCAACAGCAGCTCTCAGAGCCTGCTGGTGGATATTGCGTTTCAGTACCGGCAGACAGTAATTGTGGGGGCGGATACCACCCACCAGCAGATCGTTACGGTTCAGCATCAGATGCTGGGGCGTGATGGTGGCAGCAATATTATCAGCCGCATCGGTGACAAATTCCGCGGCCTCTTTCGTGGTGATATGTTCAAACACCACTTTAAGCGCCGGAAAGCGCCGGGTGACGGGTTCTAGCCGCTGATCAATAAATTCCTTTTCGCGATCAAAAATATCGATATGGTTATCAGTCACTTCGCCGTGAACCAACAACAGCATATTGTTGTCCTGCAGCGCCTCCAGCACCGGATCAAGGCCGTTGATATCGGTGACAGCGGCATCGGAATTGGTGGTGGCCCCCGCAGGGTACAGCTTGACGGCGCGGATACCGGATTCAGCGGCCTGGCGGATCTGTGCCGGGGTGGTATTGTCGGTGAGATACAGGGTCATCAGCGGTTCAAAATCCGAGCCGGCCGGCCGGGCCGCCAGAATACGGTCCCTGTAGGCCATGGCCTCGTCAGCAGTGCGGATCGGCGGTACCAGGTTGGGCATGGCGATGGCGCGACGAAAGCAGCGTGCTGTGGCCGGAACAGTTTCCGGCAGCATGTCGCCGTCGCGAAAATGCAGGTGCCAGTCGTCCGGTGTCTGAATGGTAATTTCTGTCATAGTCTGTACCGTTATGTTGCAGGGGCGGGCACGTTTTCTCACATTACCCGGCGGACTGCAAGCGGGACCCCTGCCTTCCATAGCCGCGAGGTTACAGGCCTTTGTCGGTCACCGCTCCTTCTGAGGCCGACGCCACGGTTTTGGCGAATTTCGCCAGTACACCCCGGGTATAGCGGGGCGCAGGTCGCTGCCACCGGGACAGCCGCTGG
>JAWVYU010000028.1:0-25900 GCA_033722575.1 Ketobacteraceae bacterium
ATCAGGCGTACGGCCCGAAATATATTATTCGCGGTATCAGTTCCAGATATAACCCCGAAGTGCTGGTAATGTTCAATGGCGTACCGATCAAATCATCCTTTGTTGGTAATCGATCTAATCTATGGGCCGGCATGCCTGTCAAATCTATCGAGCGGATTGAGATAATCCGCGGGCCCGGATCAGCGCTTTACGGAGCTGACGCTTTTTCTGGTGTTATTAATATCATTACCAAGACTGCGGCAAATATTGAGCATACCAGGGCAGGGTTAATAGCCGGTTCGTTTGATACTTACGGGGGCTTTCTGCAGCATCGGTTTGAATATGAAGCGTTGCGAACCGGGTTTGTTTTCGAATATGTTAAAACCGATGGCCACCGAGGAACCGTCAGAGAGGATGCCCAGACCCTGTTTGATGAAATCACCGGCACCGATGCGTCTCTGGCGCCGGGGAGCGTCAATGTGTCCGTGACAAGAACTGAATTTCATGGCGATTTTCAGTTACATGACCTGGTATATAAGCTTTCCTATCAGAAACGGGAAAACATCGGCACCGGGATAGGGCTTGCGCAAGCCCTTGATCCAAATGGTCGTTTCGAGAGTACCCGAGTGTTGAACGATCTTCGGTACCACAGTGACTTTTCTGAGAATCTGAAGACTGAGTTACAATTAACCTATTATTACGATACGCAGGAGCCTGTTGAAGACAATTTATTATATCCCCCAGGAGCTGTTTTAGGCGGGGCGTTCCCGAATGGCGTAATTGGTAATCCTGGCTACAAAGAGGATCAGTGGCGTGCCAATATTGGCTTTGTTTATGAAGGCTTGAGCAATCACATTGTCAGGGCGGGTTTTGGCGGGTACTGGGGGGATATGTACGAAACCACGGAGAGTAAAAATTTTGATGCTTCTCTCTCTCCAAGACCGGGTGGCCTGGAAGATGTCAGCGATACTGACGAAGAATACCTGGGAGAGAATTCAGAGCATTCCCGTTATATTTATCTGCAGGACGAGTGGCGGATACAGCCCGGTGCCGTTCTGACCGCTGGGGTACGCTACGATCACTACTCGAATTTTGGTGAAAGCTATAATCCGCGGCTTGGGCTGGTTCTGGAATTGAATAAAAACCTGACCACCCGGATCCTGTATGGCGAAGCATTTCGCGCGCCAAGCTATGTTGAGCAATACATAACAACCAACCCGGTGGCATTGGGTAATAAGGGGTTGGACCCCGAAACCATCGAAACCAGTGAACTGGCCTTCACACACACGGCTAATGATAATTTTACCCACACACTCAACTTCTTTTATTACGAAATCGACGATTTTATTGATTACGAGCCGGTGGCGGATACGCCCGCCAGAATGGCGCAAAACGCCGGAAAGCGCCACGGCTACGGGCTGGAATGGGATGGCCATTATCAGCCGGGAGACACAATAACCGTCAATGCTAATTATGCTTATCAGAAATCCATAGATCACAACACTGATGCGGATGTGGGAGAAGCACCCAACCACCAGGCTTACCTGAGAGTTCAGTGGGCGTTTGCGGATAACTGGCGCTTTACACCACAGGTACTGTGGGTTGGGGACCAGGGCCGTGCAGCTGGCGATGATCGCAGTGATACACCCGCCTACACCAAAGTGGATCTGACGTTGGAAAGAACCCGATGGCAGGAAACGGTGGACCTGAAACTGACGGTAAAAAACCTGTTTGACGAGGATATTCGCGAGCCGAGTCCAGGTCCGGCAGCGGGCTTTGACACAGCCTTTGTGCCGGGTGATTTTCCCCAGGCGGGGCGTTCTGTAGTGGCGGAGCTCAGCTGGGTATGGCGATAGGCCTAGCAGACCTATATCGCTGACCGGGCAGACATTCTGTATATCGCAATGCAGAACGCCCCGGGATTTGGTATGCTCCTGCGCCTTGAGAAGCGCGTGCCACAGAACCTCAGCTGGCGAGTACCAGATTTCCATGAAAAGCATATTTAATACCTTTGAGTTCAACAATTTAAGAGGCGACATAGCAGGTGGTATTACCGCAGCAATAGTGTCGTTGCCGATGGCGTTGGCTTTTGGTGTGGCCTCGGGTGCAGGCGCCGAGGCCGGGTTGTATGGCGCTATACTGGTGGGTTTGTTTGCAGCTATCTTTGGCGGAACGCCAACCCTGATCTCAGAGCCAACCGGCCCCATGACGGTGGTGATGACGGCGGTTTTAACCACCATGATGGCCAGCAACCCTGAAAACGGTCTGGCCATGGCCTTTACCGTGGTGATGATAGCCGGCCTGTTTCAGATTTTGCTGGGTCTGCTCAAACTTGGCAAATACATTACGCTGATGCCATACAGTGTGATCTCAGGATTCATGTCGGGAATAGGGATCATACTGATTATTCTTCAGATCGCGCCCTTTCTGGGGCAGGCGTCACCTTCCGGCGGTGTCACCGGCACACTGGCAAAATTACCGGAACTATGGGCAAACATTCAGCCGCTTGAAACCCTGCTTGGCCTGGCCACTCTGGCAATATTGTTTTTTACCCCCGCGAAAGTAGGCAAATACCTGCCCCCCCAGTTACTGGCACTAGTGTTTGGCATCATTATTTCAGTCACTTTGCTGGCCGATGCGGATATCCGGCGTATTGGTGAAATCTCCATGGGCATTCCGAGTATTCACCTGCCAACATTTACACCTGAACAGATCACGACCATGCTGTTGGATGGCATGGTACTGGGCACGCTCGGCTGTATCGATTCACTCCTGACATCGGTGATTTCCGACAGCCTGACCCGTCAGGAACACAAATCCGACAAGGAACTGATAGGGCAGGGCGTTGGTAACTTCGTTTCGGGTCTGCTGGGCGGTTTGCCAGGTGCTGGCGCCACCATGGGAACCGTCGTTAATATTCAGACCGGTGCCCGTTCTGCAGTATCCGGTGTGGTAAGGGCTGTGGCTTTGATCATTTTTGTGCTGGGTGCTGCAGAGCTTACCAAGTCCATACCCTTGGCAGTTCTGGCCGGAATTGCCCTGAAAGTGGGCCTGAATATTCTTGACTGGAGTTTCGTAAAGCGCGCTCATAAAGTGTCCCTGCATGCCTCGCTGATCATGTACGGCGTAATGCTGCTTACGGTGTTTTTCGACCTTATTGTCGCAGTAGGCCTTGGGGTATTTATTGCCAATATTCTTACCATAGAACGGTTGAGCGCACTTCAGACAAAAAACATCAAGGCGATCAGTGACGCTGACGATGAGGTGCCACTGACCCCCACAGAAAAACGGTTGCTGGATAATGCTGCGGGAAGAGTACTGCTCGTATATTTCAGTGGACCCATGATTTTCGGTGTATCCAAAGCCATTGCCAGGGAGCACAGCACCATCCAGCGCTACCAGTCGATCGTTCTGGATCTGAGTGATATCCCATTGATTGATACCACAATATCTCTGGCCATAGAAAACACCATCCGGGATGCGGTAGATAACGACCGCAAAGTGTTTGTCGTGAAACCAAGGGATCAGGTGGAAACCACCCTGGCCCGCCTGGGTGTGTTTGAACTGATACCCGGAGCCCAGCTGACTGAGACTCGCGAAGCTGCGCTGGAAAAGGCGATCAGCGACCTTGAGGAAAACGGGGTATCCTGAAGCTTTGCAGTGATTTTTCCAGGTGCCGGGTCAGGAACCCTCAAAGCTGGGCAAATTGCCTCGCCTTGTTATTCTTACAATCCACCGTTGCATTTTTACCGCCTCAATAGCATGGTCTCACCATGGTTCAGCCTGATTTTTTGCGTTTTTCCCCGAATTTTCAACAGATTGCAGCACTGGTATGAAATTTGTTTCCTTAGGCATGAAGCATAAACCCAAGGGTAAGTTTCAGGAGGCTGACAATGAGCAAGTTGAACGGAAAAAAAGTGGCGATACTTGCCACGGACGGGTTCGAGCAGGTGGAACTGACCGACCCTAAAAAAGCGATTGAGGAGGCCGGCGGCATTGCCCACATAGTGTCCCTTGAGCCGGGCACTATACGTGGTTTTAATCATTTTGAAGCTGCCAGCGAATTCACTGTGGACACCACCGTCGATGCTGTTAACGCCACGGACTACGATGGATTAGTGCTTCCGGGCGGTGTGCATAATCCGGATACACTGAGAGCCAATACTCAGGCCGTGCGTTTTGTGGGTGATTTTTTTCAGGAAGGCAAGCCCGTAGCTGCTATTTGCCATGGACCCTGGATGCTGGTGGAAGCTGGCGTTGTTGAAAATCGCAAACTGACGTCATACCACAGTATCAAAACCGATATAAAAAATGCCGGTGGTCAGTGGGTAGATCAGGAAGTTGTGGTGGATGATGGCCTTGTAACCAGTCGTCATCCGGGGGATTTGCAGAGCTTTTGCAAAAAACTCGTTGAAGAAATCGCTGAAGGCCAACACGAACGGGTAACTGCTTAGCTGCAGCTGTGGCATTCATGCATGGGCATCCTTTCAATAACGAATCCGTTTACCCAATACCACCATTAACAAGCCCAGGAATACGCACAGTACGCCCAGCACCGCAAAGCCGGTTGCAAAACTACCCAGATAGGATGCCGCCGACCCTACGATAACGGATCCAAGCACACCACCCACAAGCACGGCAATGCCATTGTAAACGCCGCCCACCTTTCCCGTCAGGTGAGGCGGTACCACCTTTTGCACGAAGGCCCATTCTGCACTGTTGTAGGCGGATGCAAAAAATATCGCCAAGCTGATAAATATCAGAGACAACCACACGCTGGGTACGCTGATGGCTATAAAGCAGCTCAACGCAGCCAACACATAGGTGATGGCTGCAATATGGGCCCGCTTGTTGGTCCGGTCGCCGAGATAGGACCATACCGGCAGTGCAATAACGGACGACAGGTAGGGCAATATCAAAGGCAGGCTGAGATCGGAAAATTGTATGTCGCGTTCTTTATTGAAGTAGGTGGGCAGCCAGGTCACGATGCCGTAAACAACAATGTAGTGCACGCTGCTGATGCTGACCAGCAGCAAAAACAGTGGCGACTTCAGAAACTCTGCCAGTGAAAGGCTGCCATCTGATTTATCGTCTGATACTTCATTGCTGTGGGCATTGAGGTAGGTCAGTTCTGCTTCGGAAATTCCGGGGTGCTGTTCAGGGGTGTCAAAAACGAAACGGTAGATCAGAGGAAATGTAATCAGAAGCCCCATTACGGCCAGCAGTAAAAAGGTGCTGCGCCATCCCCAGGTGTCCATCATGGGAACCAGTATCAATGGCGCAAGGATCATGGAAAGAAACATGCCCGCTGCCCACAAACTGTTGCCACGGCTCCGTTCGTGAAGGGGAAACCACTGGCGTGTGAGCAAATTCATCATGGGAAAATGCACACCCTCTGCCAGCCCCAGCAGTAAGCGCGCGGCGATAAACAACCAGAATATCTGACTGAACCAGGCGCCCATGGCCGTGAACAGACACCACAGGATAACAATAAACAGCAGGCTTTTTCTTGGACCAAAACGTTCCGCGATGGGTGTGAGGAACATATTGGCAAGGCCATAGCTTATAAAAAATGCCGCTGCCAGCCACATTCCCCTGGCACCAATTTCCTGGTCAGTCCAGCCCATATCCTCGGCTATCAAGGGCATGGCGAAATTGATGTTCAGGCGATCGAACAGCGCCACAATAATGGAAATTCCGAGCACCGCTGCCATTTGCCAGCGTTTATGTTGCCAGTTCATCAGGTGCCTTCACTATAAATGCGGTTACTCTGCCCGTATGCGCGGATTATATAATTCTTTAGGTGTGATTAATAATTAAGCGCTTACAAATCCAATACACTTTTTCCGTTTTTGCAGGAAAAGTGCTTCCCTATACTAGCGCCTGACTTTGGATTATCCAACGCATACGCAGGGAGATTTTGTAAATGATCAAAGTGCCTGGAAAGCATTTGCTGGTGCTGATTATGGGTTTTGCGCTGTATGGCTGCAATCTTACGGTTGAGATAAAGGACAATGTGGGCGGAAGTGTTACCTCCAAAGACGGTAATATTGTCTGCCCGGAACAGCAGTGTTCCTATAATTACAGCGGGCGGAGCACCCGGGTGGAGCTGACAGCCACCGCTAGCGAGGGTTATGAATTTTATCAATTCAGCAATGCTGCACAGCTGTGTGAAAACGGAGCGGAAACCGCCAACCAAACCGGTATATGCGAAATCCTGTCCGACAGCAATAAAACGCTCACTGTAGAATTCAGGCCGGCTGGTTCACTGGTGGGCAACATGGTCTTTATACCGGGCGGCTTTTTTATGATGGGTAATACCGACCAGGTTGTTTACGAAGATGAGCTGCCGGTGCACGAAGTGTTTGTTTCCCCATTTTTCATGGGAGAAACCGAGGTTACCTGGACACAATATCAATATTGTATTGACGCCGGGGCCTGCGAAGATGAAGACGATCAGGGATGGGGCAGGGGTGATCAGCCCGTCGTTGGTGTTGGTTTCCAGGAGGCTCGCAACTATATTGAGTGGCTTAATGCGCAAACCGGCGAAAACTACCGGCTGCCATCGGAAGCTGAATGGGAGTATGCGGCGCGCGCTGGAACCACCACCACTTACTGGTTTGGTGATTGTATTACCAGTGAAGATGCCAACTATGCTGCTGCCGATATGAGTAACAATGGCGATGTGTACAGCTGTTCTGGTGCTCCGGACCCCGAAGCTGGTAAGCCATTACCTGTGAAAAGCTATGCGCCCAACGGGTTTGGGTTATATGACATGGTGGGCAACGTGACAGAATGGACGCGCGACTGCGTTAATTTTACCTATGAAGGTGCGCCTGTTGATGGCAGCCCCTGGCTGGCAGGCCTGTGCCCCTGGAATATCCAGCGTGGTGGTAACTTCCGCTCCGGAGCCGACGGCGTGCGTTCTGCGGCGAGAGGCTTTATCGGGCTGGCAGGTGCGCCCGGTGAAGTAACCGATGGATTCAGGTTGGCGAGGGACTAACCACCTGAGTAAGCCCCGGGAGTGCAGACGACTTGTATGGCCAATCTGTGCTTCCGGTACCGCTTTTACCCCCCCCCAATTGTGGCGTACCCAACAAACTCTGCTGGTTTATCATAGGCTCTCAGTCGTTCCGCTGAACGACATATCAAAGTAAAGAGCGCGATTTTTTTGTTACGCGTATGATGGTGTACGTGCTGATTTTTTACTTGTTCATTTATGGGTAATTATCAGTGAGTTATCGCCATGTCACTAACAAATAACAATAATCTGCTTGCTGCTTTGCATGAAAACGGTGTTAATACTTTAATTAGCGCTGTTCGTCAGGAAAACCCCTGGTTATTTAACTATGCCACCCAGCCGCTGGGAGGCAACGTTCCACCCGGCGCTGCCATTCGCTTGCCCGCTATCTCTATACCGGAAACCGACTGGACGTTACCCCTTTCATTTGATTATGCGGTGATTGTCCAGAGGGTGTTGCTGGACTTTCCGGACCTGAATATTGAACGGGCGAACCTGCCTCCTGAAATATCCTTCCTTGAAAATGGCGAGATACTCATTAACGTAGATGCGCTGCTTATCTTGCGCTGTGAGCCTCGTAATATGCCAAGAACCCAGCTTTCGATTTGGTTGATCCCGCAAATTATCTCTCAGCAATTGAATAGCAGCAGCTGGGATCTGGGTTTGGGGCTCAGACTGATGGAGCTGGTAGATATTACGCCCGATGGTCTGGAATCCAGCATTGAGTGTATTGGAACCAGGATACTTCGGGATTCACTGTTTCCAAACCTTCGTTTTCGCTTTGATCCGATGCTCGTAGAGTTGGGCCCCCTGAGGTTTATTCTCAGCCTGGGTCAGGAGGTGACCACCGCAGGCCATCAGCTCAGAGCGTTTTTCAATATCGATCCGCCGCCGCCACCGGAGGATACTGACGATGAGGGAGGAAGCTTTTTTGATGCACTGGATCTTGGGTTGCTGATTGATATCACCCAGCCCATGCCGGCAGCACAACATTTCCTTGTCGCGCTCGATGAAGAGGGAGTCAGAAATATTCTTGAACCTATGGTGAGAAGTTTCTCTTTTCATCCCACTGGCAGCCTGGGCCCCTTCTTTTATGATCTCGGGGTGACTATCAAACCGGGCACTTTTGACCTTATTGACCAGGCTGACCAGATCAGACTGCGGGAATGGGACATCCACACTGACCTGGCGTTCGGAGTCTCCTTTGATATTCCCGAGATCTGTATCGGCGGCGGCTGTCTTGATCTGGGCATTTTTGAAATCTGTGCACCGGAAATCTGTTTCGATATACCCGCAATCACTCTGGCTCTGGATTTACCAACAATTGTTTCGGAAATATCAGCGGACCTGTCCATCAGGATCTATCACGATGACGACGCCGATGAAATTATCATTGGCTTGCTGGTGAACCCCTTAACCCTGGACATCGATCTGATTGATCTGGAAGGAATGCTGATTGAAGCCATCGAAGACGGGCTGATTGGTGACCTGGCAGATGCCATCGGGATAGGCGCGGTAATAACCTGGATTCTGGAGAACATTATTGGCCCCATACTGGATCTGACCGACGATGTCGACGAGGCCATCCGGACACTGCTATCGGACCTGATTTTCGGTGAAACCTGGCTCGGCATTGGTACCGAGCTGATCCGCTTCAGCCAGAACATACGCCTGCCGCTTGCTGATTTTGTTGAGTTGCCACCGGAAATTGGCAATCCCGTTATTGCTTTCAAACTAGACAAACTGGCGCTGGAAGTGAACTCAGACCAGGAGCTGGTGGTAAGCGCCGATATCGCCCTGCCAGAGTGAGTAGTCGCACTGACTGAATAATAATAAGGAGAGAGAATATGTATCGTTTTGACAGCCGCTTCCTGAGACAGTTTGATTCCGTGACACGGCAATTTACGGAAACAGGTGAGTTTTTCTATCATCTGGCCGTTCATACCAGACTGGGAAAAGTTCCCCGCCTGGATTCCATGGCCAAAATCAAGGTAGCAAAAGAATCCTCCGATACCCCAAGACAGCATCGGATAAGCATTACATACGATAAAGCCTCAAGATCCTTTGTGCCCAGCCCTGCGGAGCTGACCGTGAACAGGAAGGATACTGTACAATGGCATAAGCCAGGAAATGATGGTCATGGCTATTATGTTGCAGTCATGGACGCCAAGGGAAAAAAGATATTCACCAGTCAATCGTTGCACAATAACGCAGTATTTACCCATTTTTTTTCCCACCCTGGTGATTACCGTTACCGAAATATACTCTCGGACAGCCATCAGCGGCCTGTTATCCGTGTTTACCAGGTAGACCCCAGTAAAGCTGACTGGCCCAAGCTATCTACCACACCCGTTCTGATCAGGTTCAGTGATGGCAAATTCACGCCCGACGACGTCAGGGTACCTGAGGGTGGCACCGTGATCTGGCTGATTGAAGGCAGCGAGCCGGTGGCTATTCAACTGGATTGTTACGATCTTAAAAAGATCGATCCCGATATGATTCCACGGCCCCCCAGAGGGAAGAAAGGGTGCAAACCGGATACAGAAGATGATGGCTGTAAAGGGTGAACCCTGATGCAGGTTAAAGAACCTGCGCAGGGCGTGGGCGCGGCTGGGTGCCAGGTCACAAACCACGCTTTGCAGCTCTGGGAAATCAGTACTGGTATAGGCCCAGACATCTGCTGGGCCATACCTAAGCGGCCAATCCGGCCAGTAAGGATTACATCATAACCAGGAGTTTATCAGCTGGCGTACCTTCGCTCGCACAGAAAGTGGTTTGTTTTATTGCGGATCATGGATCGGGTTCGAACCGCAAGTGTAGTTCGCGAAACCGGTTTTCATTAAATCCAGAATGATATCGTTATCCTCATTGCTCCAGTCGTGTCCGTAGCCCCAGTGCCAATCCATGCCACGGCAAGCCTTATAGCCCTGGCCCGCCACATAGGATCGGACACTTTCTTGCGAATAAAAAGTCGCCAAATAATCATTCCAGAATCGGCTGAGCCAGGTGGGCGGGTGATTTGGGGTGTCGTCGTGCCAGAGGTCTTCAAACGGTGCCCCGCCAGCACCCTGGACGACGAGCGATGCAAACTGAATATTTTCGGTGGCATTCAGGGGTTGGCCTGTAAGGAACCTTGCAACCCAAATTGCAAACATTCCACCGTTTGAAAAGCCCGCCAGGTGGATGCGTTGGGCGTCGTAATGGGGGGCCTCAGCAATGACATTCTGAATAATCTGACGAATAAAGCGCAGGTCTTCATTGCCCGGATCACCCTCGCTCATTTCTATACGGTCATTTTTGTCGATACCATAGGCAAGCATGAAGTCGGGGACGTCCTCCGCCAGCGCTGCGTTGCAGTCTTTGCCTTCCCAATCTGCAGATTTGTGTGCATAGCCCCAGTCCAATGTATTTACAGCAGGGTCCTGGTAATGCCAGGCTTGCCAATACTTGGATGGGGTATTTATGTTTAACGGATCGTTGAGGCACCGGGAATCGGGCGTGATCACCGCATAACCCTGGGAAAGCAACCAATTCCTGTAAATGACGTAATTTGGTTTCCAATCCGGCTTGGACCATACATACGGATTTTCCCCGGTGCCGTGGAACAGCAAGACCACCGGGTAGGGCGCGGATCCTTTTGTTGGATGGGTAATCTCGTAGTAGCGTGTTTGGTAGGTGGCTACACCGTTATTAATCTGGTGAGGGACGATTTGCTGTCCCAAATAGGCTTGAGCCGGTAACGCCAGTCCCATGAGGCCAGCGGCAACTAAAAAGCCAGCCAGAAATATCGGATTCCTGATGATTCGATCTTCGTTGTATTTCATTGGTTCGCCTCCAGGAAGGCAGGCTCAATCAAAGCGACTACCTTTCCTTATATCCTTGAGATGCATTCGCAAAGCTTCCTTGTACCGCGTCAAATGATCCCGTTTGGGGCGCGTTAAGTCAAGTATGTTTTCGGTGGATCTACGATGTCCGGAGTGAGCTATTTTATGGTTTCAACGCCAACAGTCCTGTGAGTTTCTTTTCGACGGGGATAGCGCAGTGAGCAATGCGTCAGAGTATTCAGATTCTAGTTTACGGTCTGCCTGATCAGGGCCGACTTGCGGTACTCGCTGGGTGTCATCTGATAATGTTCTCTGAAACTGCGGTTGAAGGAAGGCAGCGAGCGGAAGCCCACGTCCAGGGCAACTGTCAGGATGGGAACCTGGTGCTCTTTTTCGGATACCAGTCTGCGGGCTGCCTCTTCTATGCGGAAGTGATTCAGAAACTGGTTAAAATTCTTGAATCGGGTTGTTTGCACAATCTGCTTGCGGAGCCGGTACTCCGGGACTGACAGCAATTCCGCCAGTTTTGCAATCGTCATGTTTTCCAGGGCATACAGGCGTTCATTCCGAATATGGTCCAGGTGTGTTTCCCAGTCAGCAATCATCTCCCGGGAAGCTGGGGGCTCACCTTCCCTTGTCTCAGCCTGCGTTTCACCTGTAGTGGGCTCAGCGTCTATCGCCAGGGAATAAAGGTGGTCAACGCTGATTTGCCCCAACCAGAGCAGCGTAATAAAACCAAGCAACGCGATAGCGATATGATGAATCAGGAGGGTTGATGCTTCCCGCTCCGTATTGACCCCGGTGAGTTCGAACATCAGTGTGAAAAGGGTATAACTGGCAATTATCAGTGCCGCGATCAATCGCAGGCGCCGCCGTCGCTCCATCAGGTCCACCCGCCAGCTTTCAATAATGATATACAGGGTCCATAGTGCCAGGCCTATCTGCATTAGGACAGGAAACATCATGAATCCTGCATGGCGGTTCCCCAGCTCGAATTTCCAGTAGTAGTCCGCTCCCAGGAAGGCGACAGCGGTGAATTCATAGACACCGAAAACCCACCATTCCTTTTTACCCCACTCAAAGCCATCCAGAAAAACTGCTCTTGCCAGCCCCCAGAAAAGAGCAGGAATTGCCATGGCGGGGCCCACCAGGGCGTACCAGATGAATGGCGGTCGCTGGTCGATGAAATCGGGCCGGTAGGCTTCTGATACCAGATAACAAACCACGCAGGCCACAAACAACTGGCTAAGACGCAGCGCAATGGACTGCTCCTTCCGTTTCAGCAAAAGCCCCAGCAACAGCAACATCTCGGCGATGGCAATGCCCCGGAATACAATGATCCAATTTACATCAGGTTCCATAGCGTTGTATCAAGGGCCTGTCAAAGTGGTTGGAAGTCGGCAAGTAGCACTGTCAAAAGAGTAAATTCACTCTGTTCCACATGCAAATTCTGAATTATTCCTGGAATTGTTCATAGTTAACTGGCTGAAATACAACGATTTCAGGAATCGTGCAGCAACATACCTCCAGTCCGGGATAGATTAGCAGCCTGATTGACGGATCAACCATTCCCACACGGGTATACAGCTGATCCACTTAATGTGTAATGGGTCGGCGTGCTGTCGGCGGCGTTACCCCAACCAACAGGATAAACGGAGTTACCGTGAAAAGAATTAAAACAATCAAGCGTGCCACTGAATCCAGCCTGTTACCTGTTTTTGCGTTAACGAGTCTGCTGATAACCGTCAGTGGTTGCAGCGATTCCGGTGCAAAATTCCCTGAGCCTGATTGCACGCCGGGGCAAACCTGTTTTTCTGATGAGCTGTCTGAGAGTGGCGGTACCAGCGGCGAGGGCTTTCCCGATCCGGTAGCGGAAGACGAATGGCTGGTAGAGGGCAATAATGTTTCTGCTCTGGTAGAAACTAAACCGTTTCGGATCAGCATCAGGGACGGGCAGGGAAGGACAGTGCTGTCATCGGTCACGGAGCCTGTGCCCAATTACAGCCCGGAGTGCCTGTTCTATGAACCTAACGCGGTGGGAGAGTTTCTGGCATCCCCCGAGGTTTATGGCCATTTTTGCGAGCGGTACCATCCGCTGCATTTCGAAGTGGGTGAACCGGAAAAGTTTCAGCATCTGAGCCTGCTTTACATTGACCCCATGCGGATTTACCGCGACACCACCCTGTACTTTGCCACGGACGTTATCGACGTGGAACAGAGTGGAGACGGTCTGCTACTGACACTGGCAACCACTCGGGACAACACCACAGCCACTGTGCTGATTGAACCGGATCCCTCCGGTGTTCAGGCCATGCGGGTTCAGGCCACTGTGAACGACCCTCAGGTGCAGCATGTCAATTTTGCGTTTCAGGCGAGCCCGGATGAAACCTTTTACGGCTTTGGCGGCCGACGCAATATGGATCAGCGGGGCAAGGATATTTACTCCTGGACCGAAGATTCCATGGCTCAGAACTCCCTGTTTCCCAAAATCTCAGCGCCAAGGGCCTATGGGCCCCAGGCATTATTCTACTCTTCCCGAAACTACGGATTTTTGGTGGAAAACACTGAACTGAGCCGCTTTCACATGGCCAGTGACCGGGACGATGCCTGGAAGGTGAATGTATCTTCCAATGAAGCGGCCTTCGTGGTGGCAGCAGGCACCAATGCAGAAAATATCGAGAGCATCACAGCCATTAACGGCCGCCATAAAGCACTTCCTGAGTGGGCCAAAGGATTTATTTTCGCCCATCGGTCACCGATACGGCTGCTGGGGGGGGCAAGGCCAGGCGAATACTTTGAGAATGCCATGGAACACCTGAAACAGCTGGAAACACTGGACATTGACACGGCAGGCTACCTGGTGGAAGCCTGGGGTTCCTCAGCAAACATCAGCAGCGACGAGCTATCCCGACTGATTGCAGAAATAAAACGCCAGGGAATCAAGCCCATGACCTACATGCGCGAAATGGTGGTGGACGGGTTCCTTGGCACAGAAGATCCGGAAATTTTCGATCATGCCGTCACGCAGGGTTTTGTGCCCGAACGGGAGGATGGCCGCCCCTATATCTACTTTATGTGGCTGTCGCCCACCAGCGTCATCGACTATACCAACCCCGACACGCTGGTCTGGTGGGAGCAGCGGCTGAACGCCATGCTGGATCTGGGCAGCGAAGGCTTTATGCTGGATTTCGGCGAACAGGTGCATGACGGCATGATATTCCACAACGGTGAAACCGGGCGTAGCATGCACAACAAACTTTCCACCCTGGCGGCAAAGGAAACGGGCAGGATTGTTGACCAATATGAAAGTGCCAATCCCGGCCGTGATATTTTTTATTTTACCCGTTCCAATTTTTCCGGCCGCCCCGGTTCGCCCGCCTATGAGCACGCCCAGTTCCTGGGTGACAACACTCAAAGCTGGGACGCCCTGTCGGGCATCAAAGCGGTTATTCCTGACATTCTCAATCGTGGGCTTGGTGGCGCCTACAATGTTACCACGGACATTGCAGGATACTGGGACATGGGCAAAGGCGTTGCCAACAAGGAGCTGTTTTTACGCTGGACTCAGCTGGCAGCCTTTGTACCTGTGTTCCGGCTGCATAATTCACCCATGACCGAGCTGAAAACCCCCTGGTCCTTTGACGATGAGGCCCTGGAGGTGTTCAAGTCGGTACTGGAACTTAGAAAGCAGGCCTTACCCTACATGAACGAACTCTGGGCCGACGCTGCAGAAAGCGGGATGCCCCTGTGGCGGCCCATGTGGCTGGAGTTCCCGGAAGACCCGAGATTCCGTAATGAAGCCGGCCAATTCATGCTGGGGGACAGGGTACTGGTGGCCCCTGTACTGGATCGCCGGGCGCGGAAAAAGTCCGTGGCCTTGCCCCGGGGTTGCTGGGAATACAGGCCCACCGGACAAAACTATCAGGGTGGCGGCACTGTGGAAGTGAATGCTCCGCTGGGCGTACTGCCTTATTTTTTCAAGTGTGACGACCGTCCTTTTTAAGGGCAAAAGTCTGAGACGAAAGTTAGCCGAATCCCGCAGTTGAGCTAACCTTGTTAGAGGAAAGAATCAGCATATAACGCTGACTTCTAATCTGGTTAGGTTCGGTGCATTGGGTTGGGAACACTTGAACAGTTTTTTTACTAAAAATGCTATCTGGGATAACTTTTGGTGCTGCCACCGGCTACTGCTGGTCGCAGCGCTCATATGTTGCCATTTGTCGGCCTTTGCTGCGACCCGGGCCCAGGATCAGGTGATTGCACTCACCGCAGCTCAATCCAGCGTGGAAGTGGGTCAATATGTTTCCATTCTGGAGGACCCTGACCACTCACTCGATATTGAGGATGTGGTGAGTGGTGATGCCGCTCATCGTTTCAATCCCTCTGAGTCCGCGGCGCCCAATTTTGGATTTACCTCCTCTGCGTACTGGATCAGGATGACGGTTCAGAGCACCAGCAGCATACGGGAAGAATGGTATCTGGAGCTGGCTTATCCGGCGCTGGACCATATCACCGCTTACATTGAAAACAGTGATGGCGAATTCGCAAAAAAAGTATCCGGAGACAGGGTAGGCTTCAAACAACGGGACATCGCCTTTCATAATTTTGTGTTCAAATTTGCCACCGAACCTGGCGAGATTAAGCAAATCTACCTGCGGGCGGAAAGCAAAGGGCCTGTTCAGCTCCCCCTGACCATCTGGACTCCCGACGGGCTGGTGGAAAAAGTCAATAAGGTTACCATGGGGCTTGGCCTTTATTACGGCATCATGCTGGTGGTTTCCCTTTACAATCTGTTCCTGTTTATCACCATACGCGACAAAAACTATCTTTATTACGTTTTATATGTGCTTTCTTACACTGCGATCCAGATGTGCTTCAATGGCCTGGTGTCGGAGTATGTTCTGCCGGAACAGCCACATGCAGCGAATCTGGCATTGCTTGTGTCACTTGGCGCAGCGCTGATATTCGCGGGCATATTCACTCGCGGGTTTTTACAAAGCAAAACCACCGCGCCGATAATGGACAGGGTAATTGCTGCAACCATTATTATCACTGCCCTTACCACTGCGATCAGTCCCTTGATCCCTTATGGAATCAGTTTGCGCATTCTGTCGGCGATGGTGCTGGTGGGGCTGCCCATTCTGATTCTGGCGGGTATTCGCAGCTGGATGCATGGTTATATGCCAGCCAGGTTCTACGTTATTGCCTGGGTGCCGCTGATTATTGGCGGTGTACTGTATGCGATGCGGGCTTTCGGGCTGGCCCCCAACAGCCTGATTGCTACCTATGGATCACAGATTGGCTCAGCACTGGAAGTGATCCTGCTGTCACTGGCGTTGGGGAACCGGATTAACTATGAACGTCGCGAGCGGTTTCAGGCTCAGAAACAGGCTATGGAAAACCTGAAAGAATCAGAAGAACTGAAAGATTCCTTCATGTTTACGGTAAGCCACGAACTCAAGACACCGGTTCATGTGATATTGCGCGCACTGGATTTGCTTGGCGGAAAAAGCAATCTGAGCAAAGACGATATGACCGCACTGACCGCGGCAGAAAATTCCGCCTATAAAATGCAGCAGCTGGTGGATGATGTTATCTGTTTTGCCGATGCGCAAAAGCAGCAGCCAAAAGCCATTGACCGGGAATTTGGTCTCAAGGCTGCACTTCATGAAACCATTGCGTACTATCGTAACCAGTGCCAGGCCAAAAACATTGAATTCAGCGTTCGCTATAACGGGCTGGATCAGGCGGTTTACAGAAGCGATCCTCACAAGCTCACAAAAGTGGTATGCCACCTGCTGGATAATGCAGTGAAATTCACGGACAAGGGGAGTGTAGCGTTCGAGCTGAGCGAGGATTTGAATGGCAGGGCAGAAGGTTCCTTGCAGGATGTCGCGCTCAGAATCAGCGTCATTGACACGGGCACCGGAATTCCGGCCGAAACACAACAGGAGGTTTACCAATCCTTCCGCCAGGCCGACCGTTCCTTTACCCGAAAATATGGCGGTATGGGCATAGGGCTTGCGCTGTGTGATACCTATGTGCGTGCCATGGGGGGAGAAATCTCCTTCGATTCAGGCCCACAGGGAACCCGGTTTGATGTCAGTATTCCTGCCCAGCGTGTTATTTACGCGCACACGCAAAGCCAAGGTGATGAGGCAACAGGCAATAAGCTGAACCCCACGGTGATGGTGGTGGAAGACAATCCGGTCAGCCAGCTGTTATTGGTGAAGCTGCTCAAACAGTTGAGATACAGGGTTATCAAGGCGAACAATGGAAAAGAAGCGGTGGAGCTTTTCCGGCAAACGCCGGTGGATGTCATCCTGATGGACTGCCAGATGCCGGTAATGGATGGCTACGAAGCATCAAAACAGATCCGACAACTGGATGCATCCGTTCCGATTATTGCGGTAACAGCCAATACGCTGGAAAGCGACCAGGAGAGGTGCTCCAGGTCCGGAATGAGCGATTTTGTTCCCAAGCCGGTCAGGAAAGGGGTTATTGAGAAAACCCTGGAAGAGTGGGGCGCGCCGGTGCCTGCCAAAAATGAGGTGGAGTCGCCTCATCCGGAGCCAACAAGTGCTGCGGCGTCAAAGACATAAATCCCCCAATCTGAGTCCGGTTACTGCTGCAATCGGCGCCAGATCCCTGGAATCCGAGAGGCAGGTTAATATATGACCAGGTTGCCGGGCGCTTCTACCGGTTGTCTGGCGGGTATTATTAGAACTGATTATCATCTCCGGTAAATTCTGCTACAGGCGTGCCAACCGCCACGTTAAACTTATAGAACACTCTAATCACCGGGTTTACAGATATGAAACATGCACTTGCATCGGGCGGATTTGGTATTGTTGTTGCCGTCTGGGCGTTGATTTTCAGCCAAAGTGCCTGGAGCGCGGATACAGAAGCAGGTGCTGTGCCCGAAACGGTACAGTTTAATACGGAAAAAACTTTCGATTTCAGCAGCCAGGAGCAATTGCTGGAGCTGCCTTCGTTTGGGGAAGATCCTTCCTACCTGGAAGCAGGCCGGCTCATCGGTCCCATCACCGCAGGTACCCACAAAGGGCTGGGCAAAAAATATTTGCTTGAAAAGAACGGCAACTACACCGACGAAGTCGAAATGTCATTCGATATCCATCTGGATGAAAACTTTCAGGTGAATACTCACCCCAGCGAAATCGGTAAGTTCCCGGGAATGGAGGGTATTTACGATACCAGTGCTGGCTGGGGCGGCAAACCGGTTGGAACCGAGAACAGCTGGTCGATCCGCATTGGCCACCTGCAACAAAATGCCGATGGCCAGGTGCCCATTGGCCTTTACATCTACCACCCGCACATGACCAGCACCTACGGCACCGGAGTGCCGACCGGTTTCGCTCTGGAAACGGGAAGAACCTACCGCCTCACCCTGTATGTCAAACTCAACGATGTGGGGTCGAGTAACGGAGTCATCAAACTGCTGGTGGATGGCGAGGAAGTCTACTCCTCGGATTCCTGGCAGCTGAGACTGGCCGACAGTGTGCACATTAAATCCGTCTGGCTGGATGCCTATATTGGAGGCGCCACGCCTTCCCCTGTGGATACCTGGGTAGCCCTGGACAATCTGCAGATCAAATGGAACAACTGCACGGGAACAGGCTGTGTTTCCGATGCTGACCAGAGCCCGCCGCTGCCACCGCAGAATGTCA
Organism: Ketobacteraceae bacterium; assembly: GCA_033722575.1. Lineage (GTDB taxonomy): Bacteria > Pseudomonadota > Gammaproteobacteria > Pseudomonadales > Ketobacteraceae. The sequence goes on from JAWVYU010000028.1 coordinate 18,513, forward strand.
GGGTTGGTGTGGGGGGATAGCTCAGATGCAATTTACCTTGGGGCTATTCCGCTACCAGTCTTCTCCACGGCTTTCCCTTAGTTCCCGAAAGTAAGTTCACCTTGCCAGGCAATGCCCAGACGGCATTGTAATAACGACCGGGCGATAATAAGATAAAAAGGTGCATCCTCACTTCCTACCCCTGCTCGGTTTTGGTGGGCTAAAATGCCAGATTTGAGTTTTATCCATGCTGCACCGTTCTATGAACTTACCGCTCTTGTTGTTCTGGCGGCGGCCATTGGTTTTTTCGGTGTGCTACTACGTCAACCCATGATTGTAAGCTTCATTGCTGTTGGTGTGGTTGCGGGGCCATCCGTCCTGAACATCGTTCAGTCACACGAACATATCGAGTTGCTCGCAGAGTTAGGGATTGCCGTACTTCTGTTCCTGGTAGGCTTGAAACTTGACCTGAAGCTCATTCGCACGCTTGGCCCGGTTGCCCTGGCTACCGGGCTTGGCCAGGTTGCGTTTACTTCAGGCATCGGATATTTGCTGGGTATCGCATTGGGCTTCGATACTGTTACCTCACTCTACGTGGCGGTGGCATTAACCTTCTCCAGTACAATTATCATAGTCAAATTATTGTCTGACAAAAGAGAAGTGGATTCTCTGCACGGTCGCATTGCCGTAGGTTTCTTGATCGTACAGGATTTGGTGGTGGTGCTAGCGATGATGGTACTCTCTGCTTTGGGGGTTGGCGCCCAGGCAGGAACGGAAAACTCCGCACTAACGCAAATAGGTAGTGTGATTGGATATGGAATAGTAATGTTGGTTTTCGTGTTACTTTTCATCCGCTATCTGGCAACACCACTGGTAAGCCGCGTTGCAAGATCACAGGAATTGCTGATTACCTTTGCGATCGGTTGGGCAACACTGCTAGCCGCCATCGGAAGCCAGTTGGGTTTCAGTAAAGAGTTGGGTGGTTTGCTTGCCGGTATATCACTGGCCTCTACGCCCTTCAGAGAAGCCATTGTGGCACGGCTGGCATCGTTACGTGATTTTTTGCTGCTATTTTTCTTTATTGCTCTGGGTACTCAACTCGATCTCAGCCTTCTCGGTGCACAGGTTTTCCCGGCATTGATATTTTCCATTTTTGTACTGATTGGTAACCCACTCATCGTTATGGTGATTATGGGTCTGATGGGTTACAGAAAACGCACAGGCTTTTTAGCGGGGTTAACCGTGGCGCAGATCAGCGAATTTTCACTCATTTTCATGGCAATGGGATTGAGTTTGGGGCACGTTTCCAGAGATGCTCTGGGTTTGGTAACGTTGGTCGGATTAATTACCATTGCCATATCTGTGTATATGATTACTTATTCTCACAGCCTGTACAGAAAATTGGAGTATTGGTTACGATTTTTTGAGCGTAACCAGCCTTTCCGTGAAGAAGCACTGGAAAAACAACCCTCCTCACAACAGCCCTATGATGCCATTCTTTTCGGGTTGGGCCGGTATGGCAAAGCGATAGCACATTTTTTACAAAAGGAGGGATTCCGTTTATTGGCGATCGACTTTAATCCTGATGAAGTGCGGCGCTGGCGCAAACAGGGGCATCCCGTTATGTATGGAGACGCGAGCGATCCTGCATTTGTTAATGATTTACCGCTCCAGGGGGTTAAGTGGGTAGTCTCCGCCATGCCACAGCATGACATTGGTGTAACCCATGAAGACCCGAGGATTGCGCTCATCGAAGGACTCAAGCAACAACACTACGCAGGAGGCATCGCCATTTCCACGCAACACGCACATGATCAGCAAATACTTAAAAAATCAGGCGCGACGCTGGTGCTTTTACCATTTCACGATGCAGCTGAACGGGCGGTGGAGCGTATGAAAGCATCATCACCTGAAGCGATGCTTCAGGTTAATAAGTCCTGATTTAAAAGCGCCGCAGTTATTCTACCGGACTTACAAACCCTTCAGGCTTTATGGCCAATACCGAGCAGGTCACCTGTTTCAGTATCGTTTCTGCTGTGTTGCCGATAATAAAGCCGGGAATCCCGACTCTTCCAACAGTTCCCATAACAATCAAGTCTATACCGTAGCGCTTCTCCGTTTCGGGGATTACTTTAGATGGCTTGCCTTTAATCAAGTGCAGCTTTGGCGAAAGATAATTAACGGCATCTTTGCCAAGCATGCCCGACATTTCCTTCATCAGCTGGTTGAGCTTCTTGTTACATTCTTCCTGCACCTGATTAACATACCGGTCCACCTCATCCTTGGGCATTTGCGAAAAAGCCCCGTGACGATAGAAATCCTCGGCATAGGCTTCCCAGGCGCTGGCCACATGCATTTCTGTGAGGTCTGGCATGCAAAAAGCGGTGCTACACGCAAGTACCTGCCGGTTCAGTGCTTGCTGTACACGGGCGTTGTCAGTTTCGTTCACGTCCTCGTTGACATCAACTGTGGCAAGAATCTTTTTAAACGGCTTGTTTTGCCCGGGTTTTAGCATTAAAACGGGGCAGGGGCATTTACGTATCAAATGCATATCCTCACTGCCAAATAGCTGGTCTATCCAGTCCGAGTCCTCGGCACATTTTACTACCAGGTCATAATTGTTATTGAGCACGCTTTTTATAATTTGTATAAAGGCGATACCCGTATCGACTTCTATTTTTGGCTTTAGGCCGGGTGCCAATTCTTTAACACGCTTTTCGATAGCCTCTTGTCGGGTTTCCATCAGGTTATCAAAACCCTTGCGTTTATCTTCTTTGCTGACAAGTGGTGATCGCCAAACCCGGCTCTGCTTTAGAACAGATACAAAGGTAATATCAGACTGGTGGTCGGCCGCTATTTCCGCCGCTTGAATAATGGCAGTATCAGCGCTGTCTTCCGGATCCACAACACACAGAATTTTATTAAATCGCATCATAGAATAACCTTTATTGATATCGTATAACGATGTTGCCGGCTTTGTTTGTCCATAGCGTACCACTCCCACTTCCATTTGCTACCAATACGAGCAGATATTCATTGCTCTGCATCACTGTATTTCTGCCTGGTGCGTAACGCGAACCTTATTTGCTTTTCCACTTCGACGATCGCCAGTACCAGTACTCCGCTTACCACTATCATCAGCAGATCCTGAAGACTCAAAGCGCTTGTTTCAAAAATATTCTGCATAAAAGGCGCATAAATGAATAGGAGTTGAGCCGTACAGACAATCCCCAGAGAAATCAGGACGGGTTTGGTTCCCAATACCCCTCGCCAGGTAATCGAGGTGCCATATCCATATCGCATACTGAACAGGTAAAATACTTCCATTGCAATAAGAGTGTTGACCGCCATGGTGCGGGCCGTTTCCAGGTCCTGCCCTCTGATTAACGCAAGCTCGAACTGGCCAAATATTCCGGCAGCAAATACAAGTGAAACGAAGATTATTCTCCAAACCAGAAAGGAGGAGAGAATGGGCTGGGAGGCGGGCCGGGGCGGGCGCCGCATAACCTGTGGCTCAGACGGCTCAAATGCCAGGGTGATCGCAAGCACCACCGATCCGATCATGTTTACCCATAAAATTTGTGTGGGCGCTATGGGTAATGTCAGTCCCAGCAGCAGCGCAAGAACCAGGCTGGCTGCCTCGCCACCATTAACAGGCAGCATAAAGGAAATCACCTTGGTGAGGTTATCATATACCGTTCGGCCTTCACGGACGGCAGCAACAATCGATGCAAAGTTATCGTCGGCCAATACCAGTTCAGCGGCCTCTTTCGCCGCTTCGCTGCCCTTGTTTCCCATGGCAATGCCTGCATCGGCTCGCTTCAGGGCCGGTGCATCATTCACACCATCCCCAGTCATTGCAACTGTCATTTTGTGTGACTGAAGCGCCATTACCAGTCGTAATTTGTGCTCGGGACTGGTGCGGGCAAAAACATCACAGCTGAGCACGGCCTGCTGAAGTGCCGCATCATCGAGCTTATCCAGATCCGGTCCAGTCAGCACGCTGTCAGTTTTCTGCAATCCAATTTGCTTCCCAATTGCAGCGGCGGTTCTGGTATGGTCACCGGTTATCATTATGACCCTGATCCCGGCACTGTAACACTCCGAAACAGCACGGATGGCTTCCTCCCGCGGAGGGTCAATCATGCCCACCATTCCCAGCATTGTGAGAGAGCCGGTAACGTCTTGATGCTCCAGTACCGTGTGGTCAGGGACCATCGGCCTGACTGCGAATGCAAGTACCCGCTGTCCGCGGGAGGCTATGGATTCGGCTCGCTCATGCCAATAGGAAATGTTCAGTGATTCGGTGTCACCTGCAGCAGTGCGCTGATCTTTACACATTGACAAAATCTGTTCGGGAGCACCTTTAACGAAAATGCAGGCGTGGCGTTCATGATCATGATTCAGGGTAGCCATAAAACGGTGCTTGGCATCAAATGGGATAGCGTCTGTGCGCATCCAGGCTGACTGTTCCACTCGGACGTTAATATCCATTTTGCCACTGAAAGCCAGCAATGCGCCTTCCATAGGGTCACCCTCTGCCAGCCAAACGCCATCGTGTTCCCGGAGTGCGGCATCGTTACAAAGCGCTGATGCCCGGGCCAGCTCCTCCAGCACTGTATGTTCTGCAGGAGACACATGGGCTTCATCCAGCTTGAGCGCGCCTTTTGGCTCATAGCCGGTGCCTTCAAGGGTAAAAAGATGACGGTGCGTAACGACGGAGGAAACCATCATTTCATTGCGGGTAAGGGTGCCGGTTTTGTCGGTGCATATCACTGAAACCGATCCAAGGGTTTCAATGGCTGGCAGGCGTCGAACAATGGCATTGCGCTTTGCCATTCTCTGCACACCAATCGCGAGCGTTATGGTCAACACTGCTGGTAAGCCCTCGGGGATTGCGGCCACGGATAAGCCAACTACTGCCATAAAGGTTTCATTGAAATCATGGTGGGCAACAAAATAGCCGAAACCAAGCAACAAGCCGGCTAACAGCAGAATCAATACCGTAAGCCATTTCGCGAACACCGCCATTTGCGCCACAAGCGGTGTGGTGAGCGTTGCTACTGTCGAGAGAAGGCCGCTTATGCGGCCAATTTCCGTGGATGATCCGGTTGCCACAACCACACCCTTACCCTGACCACTGGTAACCAGGGTGCCGGAGTAGGCCATGCAGGTTCGATCCCCCAGAGGGGCGTCCTCCCGTACGGACTGAATCTGTTTTTCAACCGGTACGGATTCGCCGGTTAAAATCGCTTCCTGAATGGCCAGTCCATGGTTAACTATCAACCGGAGGTCTGCCGGTACCTTGTCGCCTGCTTCAAGTAACACGATATCGCCGGGTACCAGACTTTCACCCGGAACGGAGATACGCTCTCCACCGCGAATGACATTGGCTTTCGGAGCCAGCATATGGCGGATCGCATCCATCGCCTGTTCCGCCTTGCCTTCCTGGATAAAACCGATAATCGCGTTGGCTATGACCACCGCAAGAATAACACCGGTGTCTATCCAGTGACCGAGAAAAGCTGTTATCAGGGCCGATCCGAGCAGAACGTAGATAAGGATATTGTGGAAGTGCAGCAGAAAACGCAGCACTGGACTGCGGCGTTTGGCCTGTGGCAGACAGTTTGGGCCATGTTCCTGCAAACGCGCATCAGCATCTGCCCGTGTCAGGCCGTTGGCGGCGGTATTCAGTTGTTCAAGTGCGGCATCTGCGTTAACACTGTGCCAATTGATCCCGGAAAACCCTGGTTTCATTTGTTGCATTGGCAACCCTGAATGACGGTGAAAAACAATTAACCTTTTCGCAGAATTCTACAATTCCGACAGCCCGGAGCAAGCCAATTGCAAGAATTAATTGAATCTGTCGATAAAGTTTTGTCAGGCAGACCCTTGTTGTCACCTGTCAACTTTCATGAACTTGAGGGTCATACGATCACTTTCGCCGATGGAAAGGTAATGTTTTTTGTCTGTTTCGCCTAATCGCAGGGTAGGCGGCAATGTCCAGACACCTTCCGGGTGCCGGGTGTTATCAGCGGGATTAGCGTTGATTTCACTGCTGTCCAGCAGCTTGAAGCCGGCTTTCTCCGCCATTCGGATAACATAATCCGTATGCATATAGCCACTGGCTTCCTGATCAGACTCAGGCCTGGATTCCGGTAGCCGGTGTTCAACCACCCCCAGAATGCCGCCGGGTTTCAGGGCTTTATGAAACGCACGGAATGCTGCCAGCACCCGTTCGTCGCCTCCGCCACGCATGTACCAGTTATGGACGTTTCTGAATGTCAGCACGCGATCAGCGCTGCCTTCAGGTGCAATATTCGTATATTCAGGGGGGTTAAAGGTAGTTATTTTGACTTTGTCATAAAGGTCGGGGGAGGCCTGCAGTTTGTCCTTGAACTGTTCCAGGGAGTTGCGGTAAAAGGCTGCGGGTGAATCTGCATTAAAATGGGCGGCATAAAATGTGCCTTCATCCCGCAGATAGGGCGCCAGTATTTCCGTATACCACCCTTTTGGTCCCGGCCAGATCTCTACAACCGTCATCTGGGGCTGCACATCAAAGAAAGTCAGTGTTTCCACCGGGTGCCGGTATTGGTCACGGCTTGCCGATGCTCCGCGATGGGGGCTGTTGATGATCTCCTTTAAGGACGTAGCCAGTGCCGGGCTCGTGCACAGGATAAGTGAAAGCAGTGCCGCAGTTTTTATTCGGTTCATTTTTACTTGCCCCCAATGCGAAGTGAGTAAAGATTATCCCAGTCCCGTAACCAGTAAAGTGCTAAGCAGGCAGCCAGCATAGGCCATGCCGCAAAGAACAACAGGTTATCGAAGGGCGCCATGTACTGCTTGTAGGAAGAAAAGGTGGAAATTCCGTGAATAACAAGCACGGCACCATAAGTCCACCGACGCCACAACCCCAGCACAAAAGCGAAAATCAGCGCCAGCTCAAGCGCACCCACTACATAAGATAGCTGATGAGTGAGCCCATCGATACCATAAAAGGCCTTGTAGACTTTGCCAGCATGGGTGGGATTAACAAACTTATCGAGAGTCCACATCAGCATGACGATAAAAACGCCAACTCTTAGGGTAAAAAGCGAAAGTAAAAGTTTTCGCTGAAGGTTTTCAGGCAGGGGGGATGCATTATCCATGGCGCTCTCCTTGATATTGGTTGAGTCTCCGACAACTTATTCTGTGTAAGGTTTCTGTAGCGGCTAATTACAATTGATGGATTGGAGATCTAGGGGAGGGTGTATACTCATCGTATACATGTTTCGCCGATAATGCTGCCGATTTATTGAACACCGGTCCTGGAGTTCCTGGTGCAAGCCGGATCAACCCTGGCCGCTTACGGACATTGCCTTTACTATTACCCAGGGACTGGCCGGATCGCATCCAATTGAGGGGGGTAC
>JAWVYU010000029.1:0-25751 GCA_033722575.1 Ketobacteraceae bacterium
CCGGCATTGCCGGAAGCCAGCACGAATCTGGCCACATCCTTGCGCGAGTTTTCCCTGGAGAAGGTTTCCACTGCTTCCACGGTTCGCTGCAATGTCTCCGCTTTGTGATCCTCCAGAAATATGTACACCGGCAACAGGCTGCAGTTGGTATTGGTAAAGCCGCTGGGCAGATAAATCATGGTGCCGTTCAGCATCTCCGGCACTTTGCTCAGGGTAGCCCACTTCAGGCTGCCTTCGTTGAATGAGGCGGTAAGGTGCTTGGAAACGGATACCACCGAGGCGGTGGACTCCACCCCCTCGACGTTCTCAACGTGCCACATGAAGTCGTCCACAATGCTCAGGGGAGCATAGGTGGTGCAGGTATTGGGGGGAGTTTCCACCATCACCACCAGAACGTCAGCACTTACCGAGTAATTGGAGGTAATAAAGGCGTTGTCCAGATTGTAGCGTGAATCGGGGTGCAGCTCCGGAGCGCCGGCATCCAGGTCACCGATTTTCAGGTCCTGCTTGATAATAAAGCCCACAGTGGCCAGGATGGCGGCGGTAATGATTGACAGCACCGCGGTGCGGCGGTGAGTGAGTGTGGATATTTGCTGCAGGAAAGCGGACGGTCTCGCCTGTTTTTTCATAAGCCGCTTGACGGCGAGGTCGCTGATGCCGATGTAAGACAGCACAATGGGGACGAAAATCAGTTTGGTCAGGATGATAACCGCAACGCCGACACTGGCGGTGATGGCCAGCTCGCGGATAACTCCGATATCAATGAACCAGAGGGTGATAAAACCGAACGCATCACTGATCAGCGCCACCAGACCCGGTATAAAAAGGGCACGAAAGGTTTCATTGGAGGCCTGCCGGGCGTTGTCTCCGCGGGCGATCCTGCGCACCATTTCGTTGGTATACTGAACCCCGTGGCTGATAGCGATCGCAAATACCAGAAACGGAATCAGCATGGAGTAGGGGTCAATGCCGAACTGGATAGGTTCAAGCGTGGGAAAATCCGTAATCAGCCGTTGCCAGAATTCACTGTCCCGCATGGCCACGATGCCTTTGTGCAGCAGCGAGATGATTCCCAGTTGCCAGATCACGGCCATAACCGCGCCCACCACAATCACTGAGGCGCTGCGCACACAGCGGGAGTCATACACCAGCAAGTGGAAGGTGATGATCAGAGTAAGGATAAAAAACACGATCACGTTTTTTGCCGCGTCGATCAGATCTCCGATCTTTTTGGCAAAGCCGATCACGTGAATCTTGATGCCCTCACTTTCAAACCGCTGCCTTATACCGGTTTCGATCTGGTCCGCCAGTAACTTGTAGTCAATCTTGTTGGCAGCGCTTTCACTGTCATCGGTGACATCAATCAGGGGCAGATAGACAATGCTGGAGCGCATATCATCTGCCACCAGTACCCCGATCTGGTCGGATTTCATGATATTGGACTCCACTCGGGCGATGGCCTCCTCGGAGCCGTCGTAATCCGGGGGAATGATTTCCCCGCCACGGAATCCCATGGCGTCTACTTCTGACCAGCGCACATTGGGAGTCCACAGGGATTTCATGCCGCCCTTGTTGACACCAGGCAGGTAAAAGGCCTCGTCAGAGATCTGCCGGAGAATCTCCAGATACTCCTTTTCAAAAATGGTGCCGTTCCTGTTTTCCACCGCTATGCGTATGGAGTTACCCAGGCTGAGTTCATCCTTGTGTTTGTAGAGGTTCTGGATATAGGGGTGGCTTAGTGGCACCATCTTCTTCAGGTTGCTGTCGATGGTGATGTCGTAGGTCTGATTGGCAAAGAAAATGGTCAGGGCGACGAACAGGAAAAGGATCGGCCCTCGATAGCGGAATACCAGTTTTTCGAAAAACGAGGCCGGTCGGGTCATTGAGAATCGCAATAAGCCAGTGTTATTCAGGAAAGTATAGTCATGAATCAGTGACCGCAATTGCGGTTTGGTTCACGGGTTGGCATTGTATTCGCGGATGGTGCCGGAAGGCCACCGTTGATATGCTGAAGGCGGACATTGTGATTGTCAGGTGATCACGGGGTATATGCAGTGTTTCCTTGGGTCGTAAGAATGGCTTCCGGCCACCGGGGTGGGAAACAGGGCACGGTAATCCCCGCGGCCACTGATCATAATGACCATGATAATATCACTAAAAAATAATCAGGCCGTTTCAGGCCATTTAAAAAAAGGGGGTAGCAGATGGTTCGCCAATCCATTCTGTGGGCTGTCGGTATGGTTGTTGCCATGCTCGTTTCCGGTTGCAGCGTCATTTATAAACCGGTGGGAGGCACTCTGAATGCCTACGCCGAGGATGTGGCTGTGGCTGATTTTCTCACTTACCGTGATGTGGACCTGTTGTGTCACTCAGGGGGCAGCCTGCTGCCACTGATCAAGAGTTTCTCCAGGGTGGGAACCCGCACTGAAAAGACCACTTCCACGCTTTTTCTGCTGGCAGGTTTCTGCGAGGAGCAGACGGCCCATGAGTATCATCTGCGGGAGCTGATGGCAGACCGGGGGGGTGACTACCAGGCCGCCCTGAACTACGCAGCCCTCAAGAAGCGCTCCCTGGCGCAGGCGGCGCGCCGCCAGTATGAAAGCTATCAGCTGGCAGGCGAGGCCTATCCACTTAACGGGGGGCAGCGTTGCCCGGTGTTGGCCAGTGAACAGGACGAATTACTGTTTCTGCTGGGCAATATGCAGGGGCTTGAGGCCATGCTGAACGATGGTAAATCGGGCCAGCTGGCCAATGTGCCCCGCAATATCGCCAACGATATCTACCGTTCCATGGATTGCCTGAAAAATTACCAGTGGTGGGGGGTGCCCCAGGCGGTGCAGGCCTCCCTGCTGGGTTTTCTGCCGAACCTGGACCGTGAGAAGGCCGCCCGGTCCACAGAGTTGCTGGAGGTTGCCATTAAAATGGGGTGGGAAAACCGGGTACCGCTGGCGGAAACCGTGGCCATGGCGGCCTGGGAAGGCCAGGGTGACAGGGAGCGGTTGCAATGGCTGATCGAAAATCACTTTGCCAAAGCCCGAAAGGCCTCTTACGACGAGCGTTGGCTCTCAGTGAGTCATATCAGCAACCGCCACCTGGAAAACATGAGTGATGTAATACGGCTGGAAACGGAAAAAACACTGACCGCGAACCCGGCCGAAGGCTATCTGATTCAGGATGAACCGGACATAGAGCTGGATCTTGACGATATCTGACAGACAAGACGCACCATAACAAGACGTACCATAAAAAGCATAAAGAGCATAAAAAGGGGGTAATAATGAAAACGGAAACCGGATACCAGCAAGGGATGTGGTTAAGGGCAGGCCTGTGTTTACGCGCTGGCATGATCAGCGGGCTGATGCTCATGGTAAGCACTTTACTGCTGGCAACCACGTCGCAGGCAGCGGAGAAGCGTACATTGTGCGTGTTTGATCCGCTGGGGGCCTACGGCGACACTTACGGCCTGCTGAAGGAGTATGCCAAACTGGTCAAGCCTCAGGGCGTGGATTTTGAGCTGAAACCCTATACTGATGAAGCGATTGCGGCGAACGATTTTCTGGGGAGTGCCTGTGATGCGGCGGTGCTCACCGGCACCCGGGCACGCAATTTCAACAAGTTTACCGGCACCATTGAAGCCATAGGCGCATTGCCCGAATACAGTCACGTGAAGGCATTGCTGAAATTCCTGAGTAACGACAAACTCAGCAAATACATGAAAAATGATCGCTATGAGATTGCCGGGATTTATCCGGTGGGTGCGGTCTATCTTTTCGTGAACGACCGCAGTATTGACACCGCCAGCGAGCTGGCAGGCAAGCGCCTTGCCACCATGAGCTTTGATGATGCAGCCAACACCATGGTGAAGCACGTGGGGGCGGCGCCGGTGAGCGCGGACATTACTACCTTCGCGGGCAAATTCAATAATGGCTCTGTGGATGTCTGCTATGCGCCATCGCTGGCCTACAACGCTTTTGAACTGTACAAGGGCCTGAATCCCGGCGGTGGTGTTATCCGTTTTCCCCTGGCGCAGATGAATGCCCAGATTATCCTGAAGAACGAGCGGTTCCCTGAGGGGTTCGGTCTGGCATCCCGAAAAATCGTCCGGGAACAGGCCGCCAAGGCGTTTACGCTGATTGAGCAGCAGGACCAGTCCATTGATAACAAATGGTGGGTGGATATACCTCCGGACGACAAGGAACAGTACATGGAGATGTTTCGGGGGGTTCGTATTCAGCTGGCAAACAATGATACCTACCACCCTTCCATGCTCAAGCTGATGAAGAAAATCCGCTGTGCGGAAGACGCTTCCCATTCGGAGTGTACCCGCGACGGGGAATAGCGATAAAGCTAACTGAAGAAAGCCAGATGAAGCACACAGAATGGCGGCGAACGGGCCGCCATTTTTCTGCGGCTGGTTATGCCTCGTCAGGCACCGTTCCGGTGACGGTGGATGTCAGTTTGCCATCCGCCAGTTGCGTGGAGATGATGTCGCCTGGCTTGACCGCGGTCACTGAACGCACTATCTGCTGTTCGTCGTTTTTGACAATGGCGTATCCCCGGCTCAGGGTGGCCAGGGGGCTCACGGCCTGCAATTGCCGGGCGGCGTGGGCCAGGCGCTGTTCGCAGCGGCGGCGCTGTTGCTCCATACCCCGGTAAAGACGGATTTCCTGCCGGGACAGGGTTTGCCTGAGCAGGTCCAGACGGCGCAACGGGGATTGCAGAGTGAGCCGCTGGTGCCAGTGGTGATGGCGGTCCCGCAAGGTTCTGAGGCGCCGCTGCAATGCGGCAGTCAGCCGGGTTTCTGCCAGATCCAGTCGCTGCTTCTGCTCCTCCAGCTGCTTTCCCGGGTGCTTGAGGCGCTTGCCATACCACTCCACCAGCTGTTGTTTGCGGATCAGCGTGTTTTGCATTTTTTCCAGCAGCAGCTGCTGGTAAGCCTGAAACCGCGCCAGTAATTCCTGCTGATCCGGGCTCAGCATTTCAGCTGCCGCCGATGGGGTGGGGGCGCGAACATCCGCCACAAAATCCGCAATGGTGAAGTCGATCTGGTGTCCCACTGCCGCCACCACCGGAATCGCGCTGCTGAAAATGGCCCTTGCCAGAGCTTCATTATTAAAGGCCCACAGGTCCTCCAGAGAGCCACCACCGCGGCCGACAATCAGCACATCACACTCCCGGCGCCGGTTCGCCGTTTCCAGTGCCCGGATAATCTGCTGGGGCGCTTCGTCCCCCTGGACGGCGCAGGGATAAACAATCACCGGCAGCAGGGGAAAGCGTCGTTTCAGTACTGAGAGGATATCCTGCACCGCAGCACCGGTGGGTGAGGTGATCACACCCACCGTTTGCGGATGCTCCGGCAGGGGCTTTTTATGGTGTTCTGCGAACAGTCCTTCCTGATCCAGCTTGTTTTTCAGGGCTTCGAAAGCCCGCTGCAGGGCCCCGAGCCCGGCCTCTTCCATGGTGTCGATGATCAGCTGGTAATCGCCTCGCGGGGCATACAGACTCAGGCGCCCTTTCACGAGTACCTGGTCACCGTTACGCGGTTTGAACTTCAGGTGACGATTATTGCCCCGGAACATGGCAGCTCTGACCTGGGCCTTATCATCTTTGAGGGTGAGATATATATGTCCGGAACTTGGCTGAACCAGATTGGAGACTTCCGCCTCCAGCCAGATCATGGGAAAGGCATCCTCCAGCAGTTGCCGTGCGAACTGGTTCAGTTCGCTGACACTGAAAATATGGCGTTGTTCCTGGTGGGTGGTGTCGGGCTCGGTATCGCTTTCTTGGTACATAGGCTCCGGATAATCGTGTTGGTGGCATTCACTGGCTGGGCCCATTAAAACCGCAGCGGCTCCGTATCGCAAGGTTAACCGGTAAAAAGACTCAACCAATAAAAATGCCGCAGGGCAGAACCCTGCGGCATTTTTTAAACCTGATTTTTATAAGATTCAGTTATCAGTTCGCGAAGTACATGTTGTTCAGGTACTCGCTCAGTTGTCGCATGACTTCGTCTTCTGTTTTTGACGTGGTTGTAAACATCATGTCAGAACGTTTCAGCAATTTCATGTGTCCCTCCTATGGTATGGATGAATTCAATTTCCTGCGTTTACCCGTACACGTTGGGACGTGTCAGGCGTTTTCAAGGCCGCTTTTTTCACGGTCTTGATAAAGATTCGGTACAGTTTTGCTACAACTTTGTTTAAACCATTTCAATACCGGTTCTGCCGCTTCATCACTGCCTCAAATACGGCGTAGACTGTGCGGTCACGCTTTCTATAATGGGTTTCTTGCGTGCTGACGTCAATGGACAGGCATGTTACGAGTTATTTCCAATGGCCCCAAAACACCAAAAATACGGCTCAAATCAACGGGATAAGCAAAATGGCAAAAACGGGAGTATCGCTATTTAAACGTTTGTTTGTCTGGGGCGGGTTTGCGGTAACCAGATGGTGAAGGCGGTGCCCTCGTGGATTCTGCTCGCTACCCACATCGTGCCGCCATGCATTTCCACGATTTCCCGGCTCAGGGCCAGCCCCAGTCCGGTGCCCTGAGGGTTGATCCGGCCAGTGTTCCCCACTTTCTGGAATTTGTTGAACAGTTTGGGAAGGTCCTCTTCTGCAATGCCAATACCCGTATCAATAATCTGGATGACAAAGCCATCATCCGGAATGTCAGGAATATCCGGGCATTCGCTGGCTGGCATCAGCTTCAGGGTAATGGTGCCATTGGCGGTAAACTTGATGGCATTGGAAAGCAGGTTCATCAGCACCTGTCGTATCCGGGTAATGTCTGCCTCGATCTTGCCATCGGTTGAGCAGCTCAGAATGATTTCCGATTTTTTGTGGCTGGCAGGCAAGGAAAACTGGTCCTGGGCTTCCAGCAGCAAGTCCCTCAGGCAGACATATGAGTATTCAAGCTCCAGTTTTCCTTTCTCGATCTTGGTTAAATCGAGCAGATTGTTGATCAAGCCCAGCAGGTGGTGGGCATTCTTCTCGACAATCTTCAGGGCTTCCCGGTTGCGCTCGTCCAGCTGGTTGTTTTTCTGAGCCACCACCCTGTGGGTAAAACCGATTACCGCGTTCAGTGGTGTCCTTAACTCATGGGACATCCCTGCCAGAAAATCGGTTTTGGAGTGATTGGCTTTATCCGCTTCCTCCTTTGCCTGGGCCAGCTCAGCGGTTTTCAATGCCACCTGGCCCTGTATTGCCCGCTCCCTGCTGAGCAGCAGCAACATCACCACCTCCAGTATGGCCACGTACAGCAGCCCTCCGATCAGCAGCAGATAACTGGGCCAGCTGGAGGCCTTTCTGAGCAGCTTGGCAGTGGGGCTCAGATCAATACGCAGCGTGCGGTTGGCAAGTGCAAATTCTTCACTCCAGGTATAGATGCTGTCGGATTTGCCTGAACCATAGATGCGGACTGGCTTGTTCGGCGAAGTGATGTCGGTAATGGTCAGGCCCTCCAGATCAAGATTTTTAACCACGGCACGATTAATCAGATCTTCGACCCGGAACACCACCTGAACCAGACCGGTGTAGTTTTCTCCGCGATAACCTTCTACGGCAGCCAGCAGTATATAAGCGGTTTGTCCTTCCTGTTCCTGAATCAGTTTCAGGGGATCGCTCAGCAGGGTTTCGCCACTTTTCAGGGCACTGCGTATTTGCTTTTTACGGTAACTTAACGATAAAACATCCAGGCCGTGAATATCCTTGTTGAGTTCGTAGGGGTACACAAATGCAATCGGCAGGTAATCAGGTTTGTCCGGTGCCCTGACAAGTTTCCCGGACAGAGTGCGGGTTTTGATGAAAAAACCGGGAAAACCCAGCGAACGCATTTCCTCCACCAGGGCCTGCCGCTCTTCATGTTGAATCAATGGTAACCATTCAACGGCATGGATGGCTGACTGATCCGAAACCAGTCCGCTGGAAAAATGATTGAATTCCTCCAGGCTGACCAGTTCACTGGATTCATAAAAACTTTTCATTGCGTTAAGACTAATACGCACTTCATGCAGGCTGCTGGAAAACAGCGCCTGAATCTGTGGGCCGGCATCGGCGATGACTTTTCTGCGGTTTTCTTCTTCAAGATTGCGAACATAAAAAAAAGCCAGCAGCACCAGTAGCAGAAAAGAAAAGGAAACCAATGCGAATTGCCAGGGTTTGCTCTGACGCCTCAGCAGATGCACAACAAAGGGGGTTGCCACCAGGGTGCCAATGGAGTCCCCGACCCACCAGGTAACCCAGTTGGTCAGCCATTCTTCTGTACTGATGATGGACTGCAGTACCAGCAGGGACGTGCCCATGGATGAGGCCACCAGGCAGCCCAGCGGACCGCAAACCACCACAAATTTCAGAATGTCGAATCCGGTGAGAAAATCGGTGGTGGGGATTTTAAAACGTTTGATCAGGTAGTGGGTAAACGCCGTTTGCAGGATGCTGAACAGCGAGATGGCTGTGATCAGTACCAGCTGGTAAGCGCCGAAGGGGAGGTTCTTTAAACCCATGGAAATAATGGTGTTGGCCGCCAGTGCGCCGATAAAAATGCCCAGGTAGGGCAGAGTGCCGTAGCGTATAACGGCACCCAGTGCTACACCTGCCGCCAGCCATACCGGAGTGGCATAATCCGGTGGTACCGCCAGCAGCTGGGAAAGCACGCCAAGTAAACAATAGGCGACGGCGACAACCAGGTTTACGGTTATGGCCGAAGGTTGCCTGGCGCCCTCATGTACGCTGATGGAATTCATCCCTCCAGCATAGCAGCTGTTCAGCGGAAACAGGAGTCGGAAAGCAACGGGAATTGAACAACTTAGCGGCGTTTATCCGATCAGATAGCCTCCATCAACCGTAATACAGCTGCCGGTGGTGTAACTGGCCGCATCGGATACCAGATACAATACGGCACCAGCCATTTCATCGGGCTCTGCCACCCGCTGCATGGGGACATGAGGCATCAGTTGTTGCAGCACCGCATCATTTTTTACCAGGGCTGCGGCAAAACGGGTATCAGTCGCCCCGGGCAATAGCGCATTGACACGAATATGGCTGTTGGCGCACTCCTTGGCAAAGGCTTTGGTCATGGAGATTACCGCGGCTTTGGTGATGGAATATATGCCCTGAAAACCACCGGGAATCACGCCATTGACGGAAGCAACATTCACAATGGCGCCGCCCTTTTGCTCCCGCATCAGCTTGCCTGCGGCAGCAGACATGAAAAAATAGCCGCGGATATTCACATCAACGGTTTTCTGGTAGGCAACCAGATCAGTATCAAGAATGTGGCCAAAGTAGGGATTGGTGGCGGCATTATTGACCAGAATATTCAGCTCACCGAAGGTTTCCCGGATCTGACTGAACAGTGAGTCAATCTGCTCAAGATCGCCAATATGGCAGGCCATCGCGGTGGCATTGCCCCCTTCATCACGAATACTCGCGGCCACTTTTTCACAGTCATCCTGCTTGCGACTGGAAATAATTACCTGGGCATTATGTTTTGCCAGAAGCCGGGCAATGCTCTCGCCAATGCCGCGGCTTGCACCGGTAACCAGAGCGACTTTGCCGCTGAGATCAAAAGGGTTTTCCGTATTCATAGTGGCCTCATGCAAAGGTTATTCAAAAAGTTTTAACGGTAGGTCACCAGGTCGGGGTTGGTCTGTTCCAGATAACCATAGTCGTTGAGGTAACTCAGGCTCACCCGGCCACTCTTGAACAGCAGGCGGGTAACAGATGCATTCACAATGCTCCAGCTCATTTCCACCGCTTGCTCATTGTTCAGGTTAAGCAAATGCTGCAGGATAATACTGATGGGCCCACCAGAGGTGAAAATGGCTATATGCCGGTGGTCACTGTCGTGTATCAGATCATTCAGGCCCGCCCCGCAACGCCGTTGAAAACTTTGCCAGGATTCACCGTATTCATGGTCAAAGTCGCCGGACACCCAGCGCCCGATCGCTTCCGCAAACAGGGCCTGGAAGGCCTTGCGGGGCGAGGATTGCTGGGCCAGATACTCGGCCATGGACTGATGGCATGCCAGTTCCGGTTTATGACGGGCGATGACTTCCTGATGATTGTACTCGCTGAAACGTTCATCAATTTCCATGGCTGGCGCACTGGGGTAGTCAATTCCCTCGATACAATGCTCGGCGGTCTCCTGATGGCGTACCAAGCCGCCGTGAATAATGCGATCAAACCGGACCTGGCGCTTTGCCATGCCTTCTCCCATCACCCGGGACTGGCGTTTGCCCAGCTCGGAGAGCGCGTCATAATTTGCCTGTCCGAAGGATGCCTGGCCGTGACGAATAAGATAAATGGATGCCATCGCTGTTCTCTTGTTCAGTTGCCGGTGGCGATTTCCTGAAGACAAAGCTGCTCCAGAAAATTGACCACCTGACCATAGGCGGCAAAGCGCTGGTCTTGGGTCTGGCCGTGGTAGAAGCGGTAGTAGATCTGCTGCAGAATCACCGCTACGCGGAACAGGCCGTACACCCGGTAAAAGCTGAAGTTGACGTCTTTAAATCCCATCTGGCGGCAATAGTAGTCAAATACTTCACTGCGGCTCATCATGCCTTTGAGGTGGGTGGGCTGCAATCGCATCATGTGCATGGGGGGAGGATCGTTTGCCTCAATCCAGTAAGACAGCGTGTTGCCCAGGTCCATCAGGGGATCTCCCAGGGTAGCCATTTCCCAGTCCAGCACGCCAATGACCTCGGTGGGTTGATCAGGGTTCAGCACCACGTTGTCGAACCGGTAATCCCCATGCACCACGCACACGCCAATCTGCTCCTGGCGGTTGGCGTCGAGCCATTCCATGACTTTTTCATAACCGGGCACGTCATCGGTTTTGGCATTAACGTAGCGCTTGCTCCAGCCGTCAATCTGCCGGTCCACATAGCCCCAGCCTTTACCCAGGCTTTCCAGGCCTGCGGCTTTATAATCAATCTTGTGCAGATCGATAAGCCGGTCCACAACGGCCTTGCACAGGGCACTGACATCGCTTTCTGAAAGGTTCAGCCCTTCGGGCAGTTCCTTGCGCGGAATAATGCCCTTGAGGCGATCCATGGCGTAAAACTCACAGCCCAGAACGCTTTCATCCTCGCAATAGGCCACCATCTCGGGCACATAGGGATACACCGGTTTCAGCGCTGACATTACCCGGTATTCCCTGCCCATATCATGGGCCGATTTGGCTTTGGTGCCAAAGGGCGGCCGCCTTAAAATCAATTCACGGTTGTCATAGCGTATCAGGTAGGTGAGATTGGAAGAGCCGCCAGGAAACTGCCTGATGGTGGGCGTACCCGCTAACCCCTCTACATGGCTTTTCAGCCAGTTGTCCACCGCGCTGACGTCAAGTTCCTCACCTTCACGAATGGTCTGGGCCTGGTCGATAACCGTCATCTGCTTCCCTCAATATAATCCGCGCTGTTTCAGTTCCAGTTTGGCGATCAGGCCACGGTGAACTTCATCGGGGCCATCAGCCAGTCGTAATACCCGGTTGTAAGCATACATAGCCGCCAGCGGAAAATCATTGGAAAGTCCACCCCCGCCATGTATCTGTATGGCCTGATCAATCACCTGCTGCGCGACATTGGGGGCAACCACCTTGATCTGGGATATCTCACTCATGGCACCGGCCACACCCACGGTATCCATCAGGTAGGCAGCCTGCATGGTAAGCAACCGTGCCATGTTGATGTTGATCCGGGCGTTCGCAATGATGTCGCGGTTGCCACCCAGGTTAACCAGTGGTTTGCCGAAAGCGACCCGCTCGCTGCCTCGTTTGCACAGCAGGGTCAAAGCCCTTTCTGCCGCACCGATGCAGCGCATGCAGTGATGTATGCGTCCCGGACCCAGCCGCCCCTGGGCAATTTCAAACCCCCGTCCGGGGCCCGCAATAATATTTTCTTTGGGCAGACGAACATTGGTAAAGGACACTTCCCCGTGGCCTGCAGGAGCATCGTAAGCGTTAAAAACCGGTAGCATGCGTTCGATCTTCACGCCGGGGGTGTCCAGGGGCACCAGTACCATGGAATGCTGCTGATGCCGGTTGGCCTCCGGATCGGTTACACCCATAAAGATCCCGATTCTGCAGTCGGGATGGCCCACACCGGAGCTCCACCATTTGCGGCCATTCAGGACTACGTCATCCCCGTCCAGCATGCAGGTGGCTTCCATATTGGTGGCGTCAGAAGATGCCACACCCGGCTCGGTCATGAAAAACACCGAACGGATCTTGCCCTCCAGCAGGGGGATCAGCCATCTGGCTTTCTGTTCCTCCGATCCGTATTTGGCCAGCACTTCCATATTGCCGGTATCCGGTGCGCTGCAATTGAAGGCTTCGGAAGCAATGGGGGACTGACCCATAATTTCCGCCAGGGGCGCATAGTCGCGATTGCTCAGCCCGGCCCCGTGGGTTTTGTCCGGCAGGAACAGGTTCCAGAGACCCTGCTCCTTTGCCATGGCTTTCCATTCTTCCATAATCGGTGGAACCTGCCATTGGGTCCAGTCCGGGTTTTCCGGGCCCAGTTGCTCGAAATAGGTTGCTTCGTTGGGCAGGATGTGTTCATCCACAAATTTGCGGACGCGGGCAATCATTTCTTGTGCGGTGTCGGAATGCGAAAAGTCCATGGTGTTGCCTCCCACAGGGTAGTCAGTGGCCCGGGGCCACGTGTGATTCCCAGAGCATAGGAAATTAGGCTTCATTAAACCAATAAATAGTTATAATGATTTACTATTAATACAGTTTATAGAAGGCGGCCCACGTCAGGCGCCTGGTTTGCAGCTGAAAAAAACGCGTATTAAAACGCTTAACCATGGAGGCAAAAGCGGGTATGCAGCTCCACCGACTGGACCTTAATCTGTATGTGGTATTTGAAACGGTTTTCGAGGAGGGCAACCTGTCGCGGGCCGCAAATCGCCTGTTCCTGACCCAGCCTGCCATCAGCCATTCTCTCAGCCGCTTGAGGGAACATTATCAGGATGCCCTGTTTGTGCGGCGTGGCCATGGCATGGAGCCCACCCCGCTGGCTCAACGGATCCGCCCCCAGATTCAGGCGGCGCTGCAGGCGTTGCAGGAAACCCTGCAGCCCGCGGCAGGGTTTGACCCCAAAGCGTCCCGCAAACGTTTTGCGCTGGGGATGCGGGACAACGTGGAATCCATTATGACCCCTCGCATTATGGCCATGCTGGAACAGCAGGCTCCGCAGACCCAGCTGGCCAGTGTGCGGGTGCCGCGCCGTGAAATGGAAGCGCAGCTGTCCTCCGGGCGCCTGGATCTGGCGTTTGATGTGCTGCTGCCGGTGGGGCCCAGAATACGGCATGAGCCGCTGATGTCTGACCATTTCCGGGTGATTTCCCGGATGGATCACCCCGCCCTGGGTAAACGCCTTACATTAAAAAAGTATCTTGCTGCCAGGCATATTGTGGTGTCTTCCAGGCAGAGCGGACCGTCACTGGAAGACTTCGAACTCAGTCGTCTGGGGTTGCGTCGCGAGGTGACCATGCGCTGTCAGCATGTGTACGTAGCCATGCGCACCGTCGCCAGCACCGGTTTGCTGCTGACGGTACCGGCATCGGTGGCGGCCTCACAGATGCTTACGCCGGACCTGAAAAGCTGGAAAATGCCCGCCGAGTTGCCACCATTGGCCATTCACATGTACTGGCATGAAGACCTTGACCGGGAGAGCAGTAATCGCTGGTTGCGGGATTGGGTAAAAAAGCAGGCGAAATAAAAAGAGGGGAGCTGTTATGAAACCCGATCTGAAAGAGGGTGTGAAAAAAGAAAGGCTCCGTCACAACTGCGAGGAAAGTGTCATGACAGAGCCTGTTAAAGGGGTATATCTACACAGGAATCTGAATACCCTCCACACTGGGCCATTTGGCCCGACGCTCGGCACAGCGAATCACATCACCGGAAATCCTGGCAGTGCGAAGATCCCCGGTGGGGGTGCCAACGCCGGTGTTCAAAGTCATGGCCATGGACAGGTTGCGGGTGGGGTCGCACCAGGCCCCGGAACCACCAAATCCAAAATGACCGAATGCGCGGGGCGTGCGCGCCCCGACCGCGATAATCCGGTGATACCCCAGGCGCCAGCCCATGGGGATAATCAGTACTTTGTCACGGCCCCTCACCTGAGGGCGTAACAGCCGCGATACAGTTTCTTCCGACAGAATCCGTTTTCCGTCGATTTCGCCACCATTGGCCATGGCCGCGTACATTTTTGCCAGGGAACGGGCGGTAAAGGCGCCATTAACCCCGGGAATAACAGACTGCATGTGCCGACGATCATTAACGTTCACATCATGGATGCAGTCCGGCCCCAGCGCCCGGGCGAAATGGGTAAAATCTGCACCCAGCAGGGTGGTGAGGAAATGCAGCACTTTCCTTACCGCCGGCGGAATGTTGTGATGCCGGCGCAGTGCCAGCCCCAGGCGGCCATCCAGCGTGATCAGCTTGGCCAGGCGATGCAGGGCGTCATCAGGCACGCCAATGTACAGTCCGTCCAGCTCCAGGGGCTCTGTCAGTTTTTCCTTCAGGACCTGCTGAAAGGGCTGGTCCATGATCTTTTCAATAATGCCGCCAATGAGATGGCCATAGGTAAGGCCATGATAGGCGCTGTGCAGGCCAGGCTCATGCGCCGGTTTGGCTTCCGCCAGCAGATTGACCAGCGTGGGCCAGTCGTGGATGTCATTGTCACCCAGGTCATAGTCACCGATGTTGTACAGGCCCGCCTGATGATTCATGGCCTGACGTATGGTGATATGTTCCTTGCCGTTCTGCGCGAACTCGGGCCAATACCGGGAAATGGGGTCGTCGTAATCGGCCAGCCCCTGGTCTACCAGTATGTGCATAAGTGTTGAGGTAACGCCCTTGGTGGTGGATGCACTGAATACCACCGTGTCTTCTTCCCAGGGCTGTCCATGCCGGTCCCGGGTGCCACCCCAGATATCGACAACTTTTGCGCCGTTATGGTAAACACACAAAGAAGCGCCGCCGGCATGGGACGGGTTTTTACTTTGTGGCAGCATTTTTATCAGTGTTTCGGCCACACGGCCGAAATCCGGATGAAAAGTACCTTGAAGTACCATTGTCTGTTCCCCTCTCTACCTGTACTTGTACCTGTAACTGTATTTTCTGGCTGACCCCGTTTATGTTTTTAATAATGCCGGGCGGGTTGTTCAGCCGGACCGCAGGCTACGTCGAATAAACGCTGCAGTCGTGATGTGTTCAGGCTTTCTTGTGTCATTCTGAGCCTAGCCGTTCTTGGTTTTTTCCTGCCGGTGCTGTAGATTGCCAAGGCTCGAAATCTCACCTATAGGTCAATAGGTGTTCGGCTATAATGTTATAGGTGAACTGAAGAGTCAAGCGTCCGAACGTTCGGAATTTGACCAAAAAAGCCATCATTTATTGATCAATTTCCGGGTGTTTCACCTAAGTGTCTGACAATTCAACAAAAATCAACCAAAGGGCGAAAAACGGGTGGCGAAAAAAAAAGGTCTGACACGGGAACAGGCCAAGGCACAAACCCGTGAAAAAATCCTGCTGGCCACGGTGGATACCCTGGTGGAAGAGGGGGTGCCCGGCTTCAGCATTAACAAAGTGGCGAAGCGCGCCGGCATTGCCCAGCCCAGTTTTTATGTGCATTTTGCCAATGTGGATGAGCTGTTCGAGGCCGTCACTGAGGAAGCATTTACCCGGTATATCGAGCCCATGCAGAAAACCCTGCAGGAAATCCTTAAAGACATCGAGATTGACCGGGTAAAAGGGGTTCTGGATAACATGTTCCTGCTGGCTTTCGATGTCATTCGCGATCAGCAGGGTCTGGTGAGAATGATCTGGACGGAGCGGGAGCAGACCAAATCCCCGTTCGCCCATCATCTGCGAAAAGTGGACGAGTTCTTGGTGGATGGCTGGGGGGAAGTGCTGATCGTGATTGGTCTGATTCCCGAAAAGGAGCGTGGCAGCGTGCGGCTGAAAATTTTTATGGAAGGCTGCATGGCATTGCTGGAGCGTTATGTCACGCGCTGGCTTGACGGTGTGTTCGACGATGAACGCCAGCTGGTGAATGCGCTGACCGGGTATGTAATGAGTTTCTGGGCCGAGGAAATCGAGACGTTTTATCAGGCCCGGGAGCAGCGCAGAAGCGAATAACGCTGAACCCGCATCACGGCCGTAGCGCCAGACGCGGATTCAGTTTTATTCTGGTGAGTCTAGCGCCGGCCCATGCGTCGGATAGCTGCCGGAGTAAAGTCTCTCATATCCGCCAGCACACCGAATTTTACCGGTGTTTCTTCCTCGTTATGTAATCCCAGTGCAAGGTAACGTCCTGAGTTCAGGTCATGAATAACCTCGGCGGCGTACATGGGCGTGGATGCATAATAGAACTGCACGCCATAACCTTCAGCCACCCGCCAGATATGGCCACGGCCATCGTAATGATCCACAACGGCGATCTGCCAGGAATCCTCATCGATATACATGGTGCGGCGTGAATAGATATTACGTTCGCCTTCTTTCAGCTCCGCATCCACCACCCAGACACGATGAAGTTCGTAGCGGGTAAGATCCCGGTTCAGGTGACCGCTTTCCAGAATGTCCTCATAACGGTTGGCTTTGGATGCAAGCTCGTAGTTGTTATAGGGGATGTAGATTTCTTTCTTGCCCACCAGTTTCCAGTTGTATTTATCGGGGGCGCCGGAAAACATATCGAAATTGTCTGCAGTGCGCAGACCGTCGGCGGCGGTTCCCGGACCGTCATAGGCCACCTGGGGAGCCCGGCGAACACGGCGCTGGCCGGCATTGTAAATCCAGGCCTTGCGTGGCTCTTCCAGTTGATTAATGGTTTCATGCACCAGCAGGACGTTACCGGTCAAACGGGCTGGCGCGGTAACGCGTTGCATGAAATACACCAGTACGTTGTCATCGCGCTCCTGCTCGTCGCCGCGCATATAGGAACCGGTAATGGCAGTCTCATCGAATTTGATCAGGTTATACTGACCACTTCGTTGCACAATGGCCTGAACCACTTCCCGTTCCATGCCGCCGCCACGGTAGCGGGTAATGTGATTCCAGATGGCTTCCAGGCCATTTTTTGGAATCGGAAAGGGCACGGCCTCGCTCCAGTTCTGCACACCGTTACCGTTGGCCACCAGGGTGGCCGTAGTGGCGTTGGCTTTGGCTGCCTCGTACACTCGTTCCGGCAGGGCAACACTGCGGTGAGTGGGGTAAACATCCATCCGGTAGGTGTCCGGGTATTGGCTGAACAGCGCCAGCTGTCCCTGGGTCAGTTTGTTGCGGTGCTCATCAACATTTTTCGCGGTGATGCTGAATAAGGGTTTTTCCCCGGGAAACGGATTGATCAGGTGGGTGCCCGGTTGATAGGCCACCGGTGGTTGCTTGATACCGCCGGTCCATGCCGGAATAGTCCCCTCACTATTCCCCGCCTGTTCCGCCCCCACCGGTGTCAGCGATTTCCCCAATTGCTCCGCTTCCTTTGCGGTGACAGCGGCCAATGCCGGTGCACTGATAGTCAGCGCCGCAGTCAGCGCCAATTCCCTTAAAAACCTCATGTTATTAACCCCTGTGATTAAATGCTACGTTGCGACAGCGAGTATATAAGAACGGTCTATAGAAAACGTTTACCGGTAACAAAGATGCTACAAAAAAGAAGCCGTTCAGGGTGTTGGGTAAGCCGGACTTATGCGTCACTCAAAATGACGGGATATTGACTGTTGATTCACGGAAAAACGGCTAGCATTAAAGTGTTTACACCTGGTTTACGCGCACTATGAAGTCATTAACCAATCTGCTCCTCTGGGCCCTGCTCGTTGCGGTTTCGGCGCCCGCCATCGGTGAGATCCGCTGGGATGCCTCGGGGTTTGCCACTATAGCGGCCGGCAAAACCAATCGCGATGAACTCCGCTACATGGATTACGACGGGGACTGGAGCTTTGACTCCGACACCATTCTGGGTCTGCAGCTGGTGGTGGAGCCTCTGGACAGGCTGTCGCTGACAGCCCAGGTGGTTACCCGGGGTCACAGTTTTGATGACACCGGGGAATACAGCACCGAGTTCGAGTGGCTGTTTGCCAGTTACAACCTGTGGCAGAACGGCCGGGTCCGGGCGGGTCGCCTGCGCACGCCTTACCAGTATTATTCCGAATCCCTGGAGGTGGGGTATTCCTACGTCTGGGTCAGACCGCCGCCTAATGTCTACGCATTCCTGTTTGAGCCGTTTTCCCATTTTGATGGTGTGGACGTCAGCTACACCTATTACGGTGAGGAGGTGGACACAGAGCTGACCTGGCTGTACGGCTCCCAGGAAGGTACCTTCGTCCGCGCGCGGGCAGATATTGACCAGCTGTGGGGCTTTACAGCGACTTCCCGCTGGCAGGAACTGACCTTGCGCTATGCATTCCTCCATCACACCATCAGTCTGCGTGTTCCCCAGTATGATCCGCTGCTGGACGCCTTTGACCAGACCGCGGCTGGCCTGGCCATGCTGGGTATACCGGATCCTGGCTTCACAGAGCTGAAAGCGATCTACAGGCTGGATGATGGGAAAATGCGCTACCACAGCCTGGCACTGGACTGGCGGCTGGATAAATGGCAGATCATCGCCGAGCGGTACGAACTGGAGCCCCCTGGCAAGGGGCTCGATAATACTTCTCGCGGCTGGTATCTGTCATTATCACGGCATTTTGGTGATGTCACCCCTTATGTGGTGGTGGGCGGGTACAAGAGCGCCATGAGCAAGGAGATGTATGATCAGATTGACCTGGTATTCGATGGTGTGGAGCCCTACTACCCGCTGTTACCGGGGCCGGTGGCCCAGCAGCTGGCTGAAGATCTCGCAGAGCTCCGGTTCCTGTCTGAGTTCGCCGTGGACAGGTATCGGGTCGGCCAGCGAAGCTACACTGCGGGAGTGCGCTGGGACTTCCACTCGTCGTCGGCGCTGAAAACGGAAATTGAATATATCGAGTTTACCCGCGGCTCCACCGGACATTTTATTGGCAAGGAGATACCGCTGGATCGCACCGCTGATCCCAACGATGCCGTGTCAGTCACCATCGCATTGGAGGTGGTGTTCTGACCATGAAAAAACGGCACCTGTTCAGGCCCTTTGTGGTGACATTCGCATTGTTTCTTGGTGTGCTGGCTCATGGGCAGGCCCGCGGGGATATGCTGGTGATTGTCAATGCAGACAATCCTCTGGAGGCGCTTACGCTCAAGGAAGTCAAGCAGCTGTTTCTGGGACGCATGCGGCGTTTTCCCACGCTGGATACCGATGTGGATGTGCTGGACAGGGAGGAAACCTCACAGGCCCACCGCTCTTTTTATCAGTATGTGATCGACATGGATACCAACCGCCTGAAACGCTATCGGGCCCGCTATCTGTTCAGCGGACAGGGGCGTCTGCCGGAAACGGTGTCCGGGCAGGCGAAAATTATCGAGAAAGTGCAGAGTAATATCAGCGCGGTGGGTTACGTGGAGCTTGATGGTGGCGATTTGCCTGCCGGTGTCAAGGCGGTGTATCGCCAATCACTGCCGGAGGCCGAAGCCCGGAAGGCGTTGTCAGAAGTCAGTAAAGGTGCTGCCAGTGGTTCAGAGCCTCTGACCCCTGAACCGCTTATGTTACCGGCAAAGCCCTAGATAAGACCGGCTTCCAGGCTGGCCGCCATATACATGCCCAGATCGTGGCATTGATCCAGAAACCCGTCCTGAAACTCACCCCGGCACAGCAGAACTTCATGGGCCTGACGCCAGCGCAAACCGGTGATGATGGTTTCAACCCCCCGCCGGGTGCCGGTGCCGTCATGGCCGGCCCGGATATACAGGGCATAGGGTAGCCCCTGCTTTTTTTCCAGGCAGGGATAGTAAACCCTGTCAAAGAAATCCTTCAGTGCACCACTCATGTAGCCAAGGTTCTCGGTGGTGCCCAGAATAATAGCGTCGCAGGCAAATACGTCTTCTGGTGTAGCATCAAACGGGGACAGCAGCCTTGTATTGACGCCCGTAATGTCCTCCACGGTAGCACCTTGCAGCACTTTATCAGCCATTTTTCGGGTATTGGGCGAGGGGGTATGGGCGACAATGAGCAGCGTTTTCTGGCTGGTACTGTCATTCATGGCAGCGTTCTCCGGAACAGGTTCGGCCCGGGCCGGGGAAAATTATCTTCTGTCCGGGCTTTCCGTCTTTTGGTCTGAATCATGTTACACTGCAGGTTTCTTACCGCAAACCGAAGAGCTGATTATGAGTGATAAATACCAGGGCATGAAAGAACAGGCTTGTTACGGCATTGGCTACCAGACCGGGCACCAGCTGTCGCAACAGCAATTCGAAGGGTTCAGTGTGGAAGCACTGCTGGATGGCCTGACGGATGCCTTGAACGGGCAGCCGCCCCAGGTAAACCCCGATGATATCAATGCCGCCTTTAAAATGATTAACGAGCAACTGCAGAAAGAACAGCAGGAAAAGGCAGAATCCTTATCCGCTGAAGGTGAAAAATTCCTGGCGGACAATGCCAAGCGGGATGAGGTCACTGTTACCGGATCCGGCCTGCAGTATGAAGTGCTTCAGGAAGGCACGGGCGAAAAGCCGGTGGCGACCTCCACCGTCAGCACCCACTACCATGGAACCCTGATTGATGGCACGGTGTTCGACAGTTCCTACGAACGTGGCCAGCCTGCTGAGTTTCCGGTGAACGGCGTGATTGCCGGCTGGACCGAAGCGCTGCAGATGATGCCGGTGGGATCCAAATGGCGACTGTATGTGCCTTATAATCTCGCGTATGGGGAGCGGGGCGCGGGAGGTGCCATCGGGCCTTACCAGACACTGATTTTTGATGTGGAATTACTGGAAATCAAATAGTCCGCCAGGACAATGCACGAGACGCAAGCATGGAAATCACGAAAGACTGTGTGGTTCAGTTTCATTACACCCTCAAGGACGATCAGGGGGAGACGCTGGAGTCATCCCGGGATGGAGATCCCATGGCCTATCTTCATGGTCATAGCAACATCATCAAAGGTCTGGAATCTGCCATGGAAGGGCACCGCCAGGGCGACCGGTTCACTGTAACCGTCGCCCCGGAGGATGCCTATGGCGCGCGACGCGATGGCATGGAACAACGGGTTCCGGTAAAACACATGATGGGGGCAAAGCGCTGGAAAAAGGGCATGACCGGTTGGATAAAAACGGATCAGGGACAGCGCCAGTTCACTGTGGTAAAAGTAGGAAAGTTCATGGCTGAAGTGGATTTCAATCACCCCCTGGCGGGTAAAAACCTGACCTTTGAGGTGGAGGTGGTGGATATCCGTGAAGCCACGGCCGAGGAAATTGCCCACCGCCATGCCCATGGTGTGGGCGGGCACCATCATTGATCGGGCATTAATCCGGCATTGCCTATTGTCAGCGGTTATCGGGGGATTCCATGAGTGACAGCAACACACATTCCAAACTGATTGGCTACGTACTGTGGATTTTCGGTTTTCTTGGCTCGCACCGGTTTTATTACGGTAAACCGGTCACCGGCACCATCTGGTTTTTTACCCTGGGGCTGTTTTTTATCGGCTGGATTATAGATCTGTTCCTGATTCCCGGTATGGATCGACAGGCGGATCACAAATATATAGACGGCCGGATCAACTAC
Source organism: Ketobacteraceae bacterium (assembly GCA_033722575.1). Lineage (GTDB taxonomy): Bacteria > Pseudomonadota > Gammaproteobacteria > Pseudomonadales > Ketobacteraceae. The sequence goes on from JAWVYU010000029.1 coordinate 21,644, forward strand.
ACCATTGCCTGGGTGCTGCTCACATTTCTGGGTATGTTCGGGATTCACCGGCTGTACATGGGCAAATGGCTGACAGCCCTGTTGTGGTTTCTCACGGGCGGTTTGTTCCTTTTGGGCTATCTTTATGATTACTGGACTCTCAATGAGCAGATTTCCGAGGTAAACAGTGACCCGGTAGCCGTCTGAGCTGCCGGATATACTGATCCCAATGTAACCACAGCATAGGGCCGCCATGAGTAATCAACGTAAACACCAGCGTACGCCCCTGAAAGTCAAATTCAGAATCTGGCACGACTCTTTTGGAGAAGCCGTGGTCATGACCCGCGACGTGTCTGAAGGCGGTGTTTTTCTGATTACAGAAAAAACCGATGTGGAAATTCCGCCCACCGGAACCGTCATGCAAGGCCAGGTTCAGGATGTGATGGACGATCCGCCGATTGTGACGATGGAGGTGGTGCGGATTGAACCGATGGGGATTGGCCTGCGATTTGTGGAGTAACAGAGCCTGGCGTGGCTAGTGCTCCTGTTCCGCCAGAAGCGCAGCGCGTACGCAGCGAATAATACCCACCGGATACTGATGCTGTAACTGCTGCTGCACCTGATCATAGGCGAAGTGCTTCTCAAACAGGTTTTCCTGGCTCAGCAGGCTGTCCTCGATATCGGCAAGACGCTCCGGCGGCAGCTGGATCACTTCTGCCAATGGTATCTGGCTGCGCTGTATGGCTTCGGAAAGATGAAAATACACCGCGTTTTCCTTGATGCCACGCTGTCGGGCGATGGCAGGAATATCCATACCGGCGTTGAACAGCGCGTAGATAGCATCGGCTTCATGGTGTGATGGGTTTTCCGGGGCGTTGTTCTGCTCCCGGGGATCAGAGAAACCTGTCAGCAATTCCAGAAATTCCGCACCATATTTTTCCAGCTTGCTGGCGCCGATACCGTTAATGGAAAGCAGGGCGCTTTCGCTCTCCGGTTTGAAGCGCACCATCTCCATTAAAGTGGCATCATGAAAAATCACATAGGGCGGCACGCCCTGTTCGTCCGCCAGCTTTTTGCGTAGCTGACGCAGTGCCTCCCAGAGCGCGTTGTCCTCAGGGCTCACGCTGGCACTGTGCCGGGTCCGCCTGGTTTTAGCGCCGGGTTCCTGAATATCCTTGCGCAAGCGCAGGGTTTCGTCGCCCTTAAGTAACGGACGGCACTTTTCTGCCAGGCGTAATGCCCCGAAGCCGTCCAGATCCACGGTCAGGTAACCCTTGGCCACCAGTTGCCGGAAAACGCTGCGCCACTGATTGGCATTCAGCTCCCTGCCAATCCCGTAGGTGCTGAGGCTCTGGTGCCCGAATTGCCGGATTTTTTCATTGTCCGCACCGCGCAGTACCTCAATCAGATGATTCACGCCGAACTTCTGACCCGTGCGGAAAGCACAGGAAATGGCTTTTCTGGCTGCTTCTGTGCCATCCCAGGTTTCGGCGGGAGTCAGACAGGCGTCGCAGTTGCCGCACTGATCGGGCGCGGTCTCTCCAAAGTACTGCAACAGGGTTTGCCGGCGGCACTGGGTGGTTTCACAGAGTGCCAGCATGGCGTCCAGCTTGTAGCGTTCGGCCCGTTTGTGGGTTTCATTACCCTGGGAGGATTCGAGCATCTGCCGGAGCTTGATCACATCCTGTAATCCATAGGCCATCCACGCCGTGGACGCCATACCATCACGGCCGGCCCGGCCGGTTTCCTGATAATAGGCCTCAATGCTTTTGGGCAGATCCAGATGCGCCACAAAACGCACATCCGGCTTGTCGATCCCCATACCAAAAGCAATGGTGGCCACCATGATCACCCCGTCTTCCCGCAGGAACCGTTCCTGATGGTGCTGACGCAGTTCCGGGGTCAGACCTGCGTGATAGGGCAGGGCATTGAAGCCCTCATTGCACAGATATTCCGCAACGGCCTCCACTTTGGCGCGGGACATGCAGTAAACAATACCGGAATCTCCGCCATGCTCGCTTTTCAGAAAGCGCAGCAGTTGCTGGCGGGCGTTGGTTTTCTGGGTAATACGGTACTGGATATTCGGGCGATCAAAGCCGCTGATAAAGTGTCGTGCCTTTTCCAGGCTGAGTCGCTGAATGATTTCCTTCTGGGTGCGTTCATCGGCCGTGGCGGTGAGGGCAATGCGGGGAACCGAGGGAAATGCCTGTTTCAGCCTATCCAGCTTGAGGTAATCGGCCCGGAAATCATGACCCCACTGAGAGACGCAGTGGGCCTCGTCAATGGCGAACAACGCCACAGGGATCTGGGAAAGCAGCGCCAGGGTTTTATCCTGGGTGAGCCGTTCAGGCGCGACATAAAGCAGATCCAGCTCATTGTGGAGCAGCGCCTGCTCGATGGTACGCACCTCTTCCCAGGACAGCGATGAATTCAGGTAGCTGGCCCGTACCCCATTCTGGGCCAGGGCATCCACCTGATCCTTCATCAGCGCAATCAGTGGCGACACCACCACACCTACCCCGTGGCGTACCAGGGCCGGAATCTGATAACAGAGGGATTTCCCGCCGCCGGTGGGCATGATCACCAGGGCATCCTGCCCCTGTATCAGGGTTTCGATAATGGCTTCCTGCTGGCCGCGGAAGGTATCGTAACCGTAAATGTCGCGAAGTAACTGAACAGGTTCCCTGGAAGGCATAAACAATGATCAACATCTCTGGATTTGGGGCAGGATAACGGGCTGTCTCATCAAGTGCAATATAGACAGCGAACCCATTGTGATTTGCGAAATTCAGGTGCGGGTGGAAGAATTGGCCTGGAAGACCTGCACAGACCAACAAACATCAGAATGAAAACAGGGAGATAGCTGTGAAAAAAACCGGGTTATGGATACTGGGCCTGCTGCCGCTGTTGTCAGGTTGTCTGGGCATGCCTGATCGTGTCGAGCCGGTAACGCCTTTTGACGTCAACCGATACCTGGGCACATGGCATGAAATCGCCCGGCTGGATCATGTGTTCGAGCGGGGGTTGACCCGGATCACTGCGGAATACAGTTTGCGTGATGACGGCGGTATCAGGGTGCTGAACCGTGGATACGATGTTGAGGAAGGCCAATGGCAGGAGGCTGAAGGCAAAGCCTACTTTGTGGAAGACAGCAACACAGGCCATTTGAAAGTGTCTTTTTTCGGGCCCTTCTACAGTTCTTACGTGATATTCGGACTCGATAAGCAGGGTTATCAGTATGCGTTTGTGTCCGGCTACAACACCGACTATCTGTGGTTACTGGCACGCACGCCCGAAGTCAGCGATTCGGTGAAAGCCCGCTTTCTGGAGGCTGCCGAGAGCCGGGGCTTTGATACTTCGGCGCTCATTTGGAACTGAATGGCGAAGCTGGCCTCAGGGCTGTAATACAGATCAATAGCAGGTGCTGTAGCTGCGGGCAATGATATCCGGGCTTACTGACTTGCGGCCCTTTTCAGGTTATTACTCAGGCTTTGCCGGTACTGCTGGCGATAATCCGCAGGCGTGTGACCCGACCATCGCTTGAAGGCGCGGATGAAATTATTTGTTTCGCTGTAACCCAGCAAGTCGGCGATTTCATTAACTGTCCACTGGGAATTTTGCAGGTATTCTTTTGCCAGGGATTCTCTTACCGAGTCGATCACCGCCTGGTAGGTGGTGCCTGCTTCATTCAGCTTGCGCCGCAGGGTTCTTTGACTCATGGAAAATCGGGCAGCAATTTGTTCCTGGGTTGGGAACAACCAGGGCGATTCCATTAAAAGCAGTTTGATCTTGCTGACGATGGTTTCCGCTTTTTCCAGTTGCGCCAGTTCCATTTCACATTGCTGCGAAGCAAGCTTGAAAACGGATCTGTTGCCATGAAAATCATTGCGCTCAAAATACTGCCGTTTCACTGTCACGCCGGTTTCTGTCTGGCCAAAGCTGATGCGTGGACCGAGCCGCCGGGTATACTCAAGCTTGTATTCGGGCTCGGGATATTCCAGACGATAAACCGGCTGGAACTGATCCGTTTTGAGGAACTGTTTCAGAAAAGTGTGGGACCCGCTGATGGCGCATTCCAGATAGAAACGCTTGACAAAAGGGTGCATGTTTTCCGTTACCGAAAAGCGCA
>JAWVYU010000030.1:0-25372 GCA_033722575.1 Ketobacteraceae bacterium
CCGGGAGATCCGGCAGGACCCCCGGCTGCGGGATTTGCCGGTGATTCTGCATACCTCACTGAGTGGCAGCTTTAACAAGGCCATGGTGGACAAGGTTGGGTGCAGTGAATTCCTGTCCAAATTCGAGCCCGATAAACTGGCCGTAACCCTGCAACAGTATGTCAGGGAATATCGGGCGAAACACCCCGGGTAACAGGCACTACTGGCAGCAGGGCTGGAACCGTGCTTTCAGTTCGTTGATTCGCGAACGGTTGGCTCCCAGATCAGAATAGCCCAGCCGGGAAGCAGAACGCACCTGCACTTTCTGTTGCTCTATCAAAAACTCCACATCATCCACAAAGCCCATCAGAGCGGATTCGAACTCTGCCCGGATATAGTCCGGGTCACTGGTAATAACCGTTGCGTTTTCAGTTTCCTCAAGGAGCCGGAGCAGTTTGCTGCGGGCTGCCCCGGGGGTGCCGCTGTACTCCCAGGGTGCTACCGCATGATCTTCATCACTGGCAAAGCTGCTGACACAGTTAGGTGAGCCGGGGCAGGGTGCCAGTCGGCCATTGGTTACGCCAAGGTTGCTTGGCGGACTGCCGGCACAGGCCGCCAGGAATAAACAAAGGCCAGCGAGCAGCACCTTTGTATAAGTTTGACTTCTGTCAATAAAAGACATGGTTAGTTCCCTCTTGCCGGATCATACGGTTATTTGAATTGATATAAGTCAGTTTTGCTACAGTCCTCAAGGATACACTGCAGCTTAAACGATGTGGGGATGATTTTCATCGCGTCGAAGAGTTGTTTTAGTCGGAGAGGAAGTGAGTATGAAAACATTAACTAAAAACCTGGTCGCGCCTTTTGCTGTTTCTGTGCTGGCCCTGGGGGTTGGTCAGGCCATGGCTTATGAAGCGGGTGATGTGGTGGTTCGCGGCGGATATGCCTCTGTTAACCCTGATGTTTCCAGTGATAACGTGCTGGATCCGGCGGTTGTTGGCGGCGCGGATAACACCGTGGATGTGGATGATGGCACGGCGGCGGGGATCAGTCTGACCTATATGCTGGGTGCGAATCTCGGACTTGAAATTCTTGCCGCGACACCCTTTACCCACGACATAGAGGGTGCCGATGCACTGGATGGGGTGGATATCGGGGAAACCAAACATCTGCCACCCACTGTCAGTTTGCAGTATAACTTTCCCATCGAGAATCAGATCAACCTGTACGCGGGCATCGGTATCAACTACACCACATTTTTCAGTGAAGAGACCACCACCGAGCTGAATACTACTCTGAGCACTGTGCTGACGGCTGCCACAGGAAGCACCGTGACAGTCACAGATACCGATCTTAAACTGAAAGATTCCTGGGGGTTGGCGGTATCTGCAGGGGTTGACTATCAGATTGACGATAAATGGGGCATTAATGCCGGACTGTACTGGATTGATATCGATACAGAGGCGAAAGTGGCCGTGAATGGCGCCACTGCCACCAGGTTTGACGTTGAAATTGATCCCATGGTGTACCGCCTGAATGTGGTTTACAAACTGTAATTCGTTTTTCAGCAAACTGTGATGTTTACTTGTTAAATATCGGGGCCAGTATCTGCGGGTATTGGCCTTTTTTTTGTGTAGACTGTGGCTATGGACAGGCCACCAGACAGACAGCGGGCATTCATTTCCCTTGATATTCCCCCCGGCGCGGCGCAGCAGCTCCTGAAGGCAGTGGTGCCATTGCAAAAAGAACATCGCCTGAAAGCACTACGCTGGATACCCAAAGTGAACTGGCACCTGACCCTGGCATTTCTTGGGGATCAGACTGCAGCGTCGCTGCAGGAGGTATGGCAGACCGTGGCAGTATCTCTTCAGGATCAGGTGGCCGTACCTGCCGCGATTGCCGGTGTTGCCGGTTTTCCGGATGCCAAGTCCCCGATTCTCGCCGCTGTGATTGAGCCCACTGCGCCGTTACTGGCCTTGCAGGCGCAGGTCAGACATTGCTGTGAATCCTGCGGTATTGCGCTGGACAGCAGGCGCTTCAGACCGCACATTACCCTGGCCCGTTCCCGCAAGCGGCAGCCCGTGCGCTGTGAAATCAATGAACCGGGTATTGATGTTATCTGGGATTCCCTGGGGCTGTATACCAGTGAGCTGACATCGCAAGGCAGTATTTACACCCTGTACCGGTCATTAACATTGCCCCATTCTGTGGCCTGATATTGGCGCTTTGGCAATTTCACTCCTGACAGCGCAGATTTTAGCTGTTTCCTGGCTCCTGAGAATTGATAGAATCTGAAGCGTTGTAATCGGAAGGAAGACTGCTATGTCGGATCGTGTGACCCTGTCGGTGGAAGGGGGCATCGCTTTTGTAAAGCTGAATCGCCCTGAAAAATACAATGCGCTGGATATTGCGATGTTTGAAGCCCTGATCAGGGCGGCAAAAACCATTCGCAAGGATCGCCATGTGCGGGCTGTGATTCTGTCCGGAGAAGGGAAGTGTTTCAGTGCCGGGCTGGATATTTCCGACATCAAGCGCAACCCCTTGCTGATCGGCAAGCTGCTGGTCAAGCCCGGTACCCGTTATACCAATCTGGTGCAGGAAGCGGCCTGGTGCTGGCGCGAATTGCCGGTGCCGGTAATCGCGATTCTTCACGGCAAGTGTTACGGCGGCGGGCTGCAGATTGCGCTGGCGGCGGATTTCCGGATCGCCCGGCCTGATGCAGAGTTGTCGGTGCTGGAGATTAAGTGGGGACTGATTCCGGACATGAGCGGCAGCGTTACCCTGAGAGAATTGATTCCCATAGATCTTGCCAAGGAGCTGGCCATGACCGGCCGGCTGTTCAGTGGCGAGGAAGCCAGGGCCATGGGGCTGGTATCGCACCTTTCCGGAGATCCCATGCCGGATGCCTTGTCCCTGGCGCAGCAGATATCCAGTCGTTCTCCCGATGCGGTGGCGGCGGCGAAGAAGCTGTTCAACAGCACCTGGACAGCCGATGAGAAAACCGCATTAAATATAGAAACCCGGTTACAGAAAAAACTGTTGGGGCGGTGGAACCAGATTGCCGCTGCCAGCCGTAATCTGATGGATAAACCCCTGCAGTATCGCAAGCGCGGCTTTAAGGGTTAGGCTTTGCCATGGACAGTGCCGGAACTGTGATTGAGGTAATGAGGGAATAATGGCGAAGCGTAATAACATGCCAAATGACACAGCAAATGACATGAGAAAAGCAATGATATGACCGGAACGACAAAATACCTGGCGTTGCTGGTAGCAGCGGGCCTGTGCGGGTGCTCGACGTTCTATTACGGTTATTCAAAAGCTGAATGGGAAAGCCTGACGCGGCTTGAGCAGGAACAGGCCAAACAGGCCTACAAGGAAGTCCGCTACGACCATCAGCAAAATGTCTATGGCAATCCCCCGGAGGATGCCAGCAATGCCTTTATCGATCGTGCGCTCAGAACCCGGGGTTCCCATCGTTACTAGCCGGCGGGCACAGGCGGGTTGTGGGGTGTCAGTGAAAATCCCGTGATCGGGGTTTCATTTCTCCCAGCAAGTGGCTGGCGTCTTCCACATCACCGGCAACCACATGAATGACATTTTCCTCCCTTTCCACCACACCTTTCACCTTCAGTAGCTGCGCTTGCAGCAGCACTGCACGGTGGCGATCCACCAGATCTTTCCATACCACAATGTTACTGTTGCCGGTTTCATCTTCCAGTGTAATAAACATCACCCCGGCAGCCGATCCGGGACGTTGCCTTCCAGTGACAATACCGGCAATTCTGACAAAGCGTTTGTGGCCCAGTTCGTTAAGGTCTCTGTGGGTTTTATGGCCACGCAATTCAGGGTGAGACCTCAGCAATGCCATGGGATGGGCGTTAAGGGTCAGCCCGATGCTGCGATAATCCTCAATCAGTGTCTGGGTGTCGTCGGGCCGGGGGAGGGTAACGGCCGTTTCCTGCTGCTGTTCTGCCTGTACCAGCGGAGATTCCGGCTGGATTCCCTGCACCTGCCAGCGGGCCTGATGACGGTGGCCACTCAATGCCGTCAGAGCATTGGCATGGGCCAGCGCATCCAGATCCTTCTGATTCAAGCGGGCGCGATACTTAAGTTCTGCCAGAGACCGGAATGCCTGCTGTTCCCGGGCCTGCACCAGGCGCACGGCGCCCTGGCGGGACAGGCCTTTCACCAGTCGCAGTCCAAGACGAATTGCCGGCTGCTGCTCCCGGTTGTCACAGGGCAGGGGAAAATCCGCTTCCAGGGTATGGTCCCAGTCGCTGTGCATGACATCAACAGGGCGAACCTCCACCTGATGACGGCGTACGTCCTGTATCAGCTGTGATGGTGAATAAAATCCCATGGGCTGGCTGTTCAGCAGGCCGCAGCAGAACGCTGCCGGCTCATGGCATTTAAGCCAGGCAGACACATACACCAGCAGGGCAAAGCTGGCGGCATGGGATTCGGGAAAGCCGTATTCACCGAAACCGTTAATCTGTTCAATCACCCGGTTGGCAAAGTCCAGGCTGTAGCCCCGCTCCAGCAGACCTTTGGCCAGCCTGGTCTGGTATTGTCTCAATATACCTTTCTTTTTCCAGGTGGCCATGGCGCGGCGCAGCTGATCCGCTTCGCCGGCGGTAAAACCGGCGGCCACCATGGCCAGCTGAATCACCTGTTCCTGAAAAATGGGCACACCCAGTGTACGCTCCAGTACCTGCCGGATCTCTTCACTGGCGTATTCCACGGCCTCGGTGCCGTTGCGGCGCTTAAGGTAAGGATGCACCATGTTCCCCTGGATGGGGCCGGGGCGGACAATGGCCACCTCAATCACCAGATCATAGAAGCAGCGGGGTTTAAGCCGGGGCAGCATGGCCATCTGGGCCCGGGATTCCACCTGAAAAACCCCCACGCTATCGCCCCGCTGCAGCATCTGATAAGTCTCCGGGTCTTCCTGGGGCAGGGTGGACATGGTCCACTGTGTGCCGCGCAGATGTTTCAGCAGGGCAAAGCTCTTGCGAATGGCCGACAGCATGCCTAGGGCCAGCACATCCACTTTTAACAATCCCAGTGCTTCGATGTCATCCTTGTCCCACTGCACAATGGTACGTTCCTCCATGGCCGCATTCTCAATGGGCACCATCTGATCCAGCGGGCCGCTGGAAATAATAAAGCCACCCACATGCTGTGACAGGTGACGCGGGAATCCCAGTACCTGATTCACCAGAATAATCAGTTGCTGAATTGATGGGTTGTTGACATCAATACCCAGGTCTTTCAGCCGTTGGGGAAACTGGTCTTTTTTATCCCACCAGGCAATGGACTGACTGAGCCGGTCAATCAGGGACAGGTCAAATCCCAGCGCCTTGCCCATATCCCTGACAGCACTCTTGATGCGGTAGGTAACCACAGTGGCGGCCAGCGCAGCACGTTGCCGGCCATATTTGCGGTAAATGAACTGGATCACTTCCTCGCGGCGTTCATGCTCAAAGTCCACATCAATATCCGGCGGTTCGTTACGCTCTTTGGAAATAAAGCGTTCAAACAGCAAATGGCTTTTGGCCGGATCCACTTCGGTAATAAACAGGCAGAAACAGACCACCGAATTGGCAGCTGAGCCACGGCCCTGGCAGAGAATGTTCTCGCTGCGGGCAAACTGCACAATGTCGTATACGGTTAAGAAATAATATTCGTATTCCAGCTCGCTGATCAGTGTCAGTTCTTTTTCCATGAGTTGCCGTAACGAGTCAGTCATACCATCGGGCCAGCGCTGACGGGCGCCGTCTTCCACCAGCTGACGCAGATAGTCACTGGCCGTTAAATGGGGGGGCACCAGCTCTTTGGGGTATTCATAGCGCAATTCATCCAGGGAAAACCGGCATTGATCGGCAATCTGCAGGGTGGCTTCCAGCTGCACGGGATGATAGAGATTTTTCAGTAAAGCCTGTGGGCGCAGATAGCGTTCACTATTGGCATGCAGATTAAACCCGCTGTTGTGAATGCTGGTATTAAGGCGGGTGGCGGTAAGGGCATCCTGCAGGGGTTTGCGGGATTTGCAATGCATGTGAACATTACCACAGGCAACTGTCGGCAGATTCAATCCCTGGGCCAGACTTTCCCGTTGCAGCATCAGGACATTTTCCCGCTGGTTAAGGTGGTATTCCACACCAATCCAGCAGCGGCCCTGCATGACAGACAGAAAATTCTGCACCGGTTCATGCTGTCCGTTACATTGCTGTTCCGTAGGAAACCAGATCACAATACAGTCTGTCAGGCTATTCTTCAGATCCCTGATCTGCAGTGAATACTGGCCCTTTGGGCTGCGGCGGCGGGCCCGGCTGATGAGTGCTGACAGTTGCCCGTAAGCGAACCGGCTGGTGGCGTAGGCAGTAAACTGTATCCCCTCTTCGGTATGGAATTCGCTGCCCACAATCAGTTTCAGGCCGTGTTCCTTGCAGGCCACATGGGCTCGCACAATGCCGGCCAGAGAGCATTCATCGGTAATGGCAATGGCCCGGTAATGCAGGCTGGCTGCCTGCTTTACCAGTTCTTCCGGGTGGGAGGCGCCTTTCAGAAAGCTGAAATTGGAATAACAGTGCAGCTCCGCATAGCTCATAAGATTCCCTCCCTGTCAGCTGAAAATACCATGAAGGAACCAGTGACCCTGCTGCAGAAAATCACGGAATATCCACAGCAGCGAACCATTGGGATGCAGCGCAATAAAATAATCCCGCTGTACCGGCTGGTGATCCCACCAGCCGGTTTCAATGCGCTCCGGCCCTCTGGCCAGGGTGAGCGGGGCTTTCTGGTAAAGCGGCAGATCTTTTTTGGTGGTCAGTGGCAGGGGTTTGTTGAGTATCCACAGGGGGCGTTTGTCAGCCGGGTATTCCACGGTTTTGCCTTCACCGGGAACCGTCATTTGCCAGGCATATTCCGGGCGGTGATCCTCTGCCACACCTAAACCGTGAACCCGCTCCCGGCCCAGTCTGGCGCGCAGTGTGTCGATGATCTGGTAACGGTCTTTCTGACTGGTCTGATAGCGGGAAAACAGATCGCGGTTTTCCGCTTCGGTTTCGGTAAACCATTCGGCCTGCAAACGTACGCCTGTTACCGGCTGGGTCAGGGTAAGGCGGGTAAACTGCTGCTGAATCAGATTCAGCAGATGGTCGGCTTCGTAGTGGGGCTGTGACAACTGAATGACCAGTGACTGCTGTTGCTGAAACCTTTCCTGCAAAGTAACCACAATAGCCCTGACACATAACTGTCGGGCAATCAGGTAATGCTGAAGATAATGTGTCAGGCGTTTCACCGGAAACAGCAGCGCTTCGGTGTGTGTCAGTTCTTCCACAAAATCAATACGCCGGTCAAACCGGGGCGGCATGGTAAAAGGTTTCAGTGATAAGGATGCCTTGCCCTGAAGGCTTTTCAGGTAATGAATGAAGTGACCGGGAAAACGCCTGGCCAGGGCGTCCGCCGGTAACGCCAGCAGCTCCCCGGTTGTGCTAATGCCCATGCTTTGCAGTCGGGTAATAATGTCCTTGTCTGCATCCAGAAAATCCAGTGGACATTGCGCCAGTTGCCGCTGGCTGTAAGTGCAGCCATTGCCATCCGGCAGGGGGTAAGCACGGGACAGCATCATGGCGCCGGCTGGGTTTGGGTAGTAACTGATACCGGAATGAAACGGCGTTTGCCGGAGTTGTTCGCACAGTTTCCCGTTAAAGGATTCAAAGCCCTTGAACAGCCTCAGACAGCTTTCGATTTCCAGCAGTACCTGGTGAGGCGGCTGAATGCTGATAGTGGGTGAAAAGCCGTAAGCCAGCGTCGCAATATGCTCCAGGGCCTGTTGTTCCAGAGCGGGGTTCCGCTGTTTTACCTGCAGACCGGCAACCAGACTGTGGGCGGTGGCTATACTGCTGCCAACTTTAATGCCTCCTGCTCTGGCCTGATGACTGGCGTAGGCCACACAGCGGCGGTTGTTGCGGTTTTCTTCAATCACCAGAGCACCCGCTTCTGCGGCTGACTGCAGAACCTCCAGGGGCAACTCGGGTAAGTGTATGCAGGCCCACAGCATGATAATGGCTTAGTGGGTAAACGACAGGCTGGAAAAGTCAGCCGTTCTGACAGAAGTGGCAACGGCCGGTGGCATGCCGGTGGCCACCGGTGTCTTGCCGGCCTTGCAGGGGGTGTCCGGGGTTTTGGGTATCGATCGCCCGGGTATGGACAAGCTGCCCGGCAAAGGCAGTTGTATCCAGTCGCTGGCCCAGCGACCCCGCCGCTTCAGAATCCGTAACGACAGCCCTTGCCGCAGGGGGGCCAGCTCAATGCGCAAAGGCGCCGGTGACGGTTGCTGCGCCCATTGCTCCTGCCGCATTATAACGCTCAGGCTGTCGCCTTTCTGCGCGGCCAGATGTAATCGCTTCAATTGCTGTGGCAAAATCTTGCGGGGCCAGCCCAGTACCGCACTGCACTGACCGGACTGCAGGCATTCCTCCATGGCCCACAGGGCATCCCGGTCTGAGCCGGGGCGAATAATAAGCACCTGTCCGATATCAATGCCCGCATGAACCAGCCCCGGTGCATAGGGCTGCCAGGGTGGAGAAACCCACACCAGCCAACGTCCCTGTTGGCTGAGTTGGGCCATAGCGGGGGAGAGAAGTGACATTTCGCCAATGCCCCAGGCAGGGCACAGCAGTTCCATTAGCCCCTGACAGGGCCAGCCACCATCAGGCAGTTCCGCATCCAGCCTCCTGAAGCCGGTGGAAACGGGCTGCAGCGCCTGTTTTGTGCAGGCCTGATCACGCAGGGCATCGCTGGCCCGCCAGATATGCGGGTCATCAAGCAGCTGATTCAGCTCCTGATTTTTGCCCCGGTCAGTATGCCGGGTGAGCTGATGGTTTGCGTCAGGGTTCATCATGCCTTGTCAGTGTCGTTAATCGTCAGAAGGATTCATACCGGTTAATAGCGTCGTGAATCGATATACTGTAAATATATACAGTATATCGGCAGGTGGCAAGGTGCAGTAAAACTTTTATCAGATGCAGCAGGGCCGGTAGAAAATACCGATGTTCCGATTGCGGATGACCGCTTGGGAGGAAACTCCATAAAGCCTTGTCCTGTATCAAGTATTTTGTTGCCGGTACGGTTTCTCACTGGCTGTGATTGGTTTAGCATGGGGAGCATGACATCGTGGTGAGAAACTGTTTATGGCGAAAATTACTTTTTACGGAGCGGCCCGGGAAGTTACCGGTTCCTGTCATTTGCTGGAAATTGATGGCTGCCGGGTATTGCTGGACTGCGGCATGCATCAGGGGGGCAGGAAATACGAGCAGCGTAATCGCGATCCATTTCCTTTTGATGTCAAAAGCCTGGATGCGGTGGTGCTGTCTCACGGGCACCTGGATCATTCCGGGCTGCTGCCCAAGCTGTTCAAGGAAGGCTATAACGGGCCACTGTACTGCACCGAAGCCACCGTCAACCTGCTGGCTGTGATGCTGGAAGATGCGGCCAATCTGCATATCCGGGATGTGGAATGGGAAAACAAGCGCCGCCAGCGGGCCGGTAAAAAACTGATTGAGCCCATTTATGATCTGAACGACGTGCTGACCGTGCTGGAACATGCCAGAGGTGTGCCTTACGCCAAAACAGAAAAAATCTGTGGGGATATCGAGATTACTTTTAACGATGCCGGGCATATTATCGGTTCGGCCATTGTGGCCATGGAGTTCGATGACTCAGGCAAACGTAAAAAGCTGGTTTTTTCCGGTGATCTGGGCAATCCGGATGCGGTGCTGATGCATGATCCAAAAGTTTTCAAGGAAGCGGATGTCGTGCTGATGGAAGGCACCTATGGGGATCGTAATCACCGCAGTGCCGAAAATACCCTGCAGGAACTGGAAGAAATTCTGCAGCAGGCTTATGAAGACAAAGGCAATGTGGTGATACCGGCCTTTGCCGTGGGGCGTACCCAGGAGATGATTTATTACCTGGCATTACTGTATCGCCAGGGCCGCCTGAAGCAGCAGAAAATTTTTCTCGACAGCCCGATGGGCATCGAGGTAACCCGTCTGTATGACGATTATATTGAGTTGCTGGACCGCAAGGATATTGTCAAACTGGATCCCCACAGGGGCGATACCTTCAAGACCTTTCTGCCTACGCTGACGCTGACGCCAACCACTGAAGAATCCATGAGTATTAACCGTATCAAGAGCGGTGCGATTATTATTGCCGGCAGTGGTATGTGTAACGGTGGCAGGGTCAGACACCATCTGAAATACAATATCTGGCGGTCGGAATGCCATATTATATTTCCCGGTTTTCAGGCCGGTGGCACACTGGGGCGGTTAATTGTGGACGGGGCCACCCACGTGAAGATGTTCGGTAACCTGTTTGCAGTCAAGGCCCATATCCATACCCTGGGGGGATTCTCCGCCCATGCCGGGCAGAGCCAGCTACTGGAATGGGCCGGGCAGTTTACCAATCATCCCGGGTTTTATCTGGTGCATGGAGAAGCGGATGCATTAGTCGCTTTGCAGCAGGCGCTGAAACAGACCCATGGTCTGGATGCCCATATACCTGAAGAAGGTTCGGTAGTAACGATTTAAAGGCCCTAGAAACAGAGCGTGCGGCCTTTCTCTTTGGCCCGGCTCTGGCATTCCCGGCGCACGTTATCGCACCGGATTGCACCACCGGGGGACAGGGAATCGGCATTTTCGCACTTGTGATGGGCTTCCTGCAGTTCCATATCACTGTAACCAGCATAGGGGCTTTCGCTGCATGCTCCCAGCATTGCCCAGGTGACGCCAATAAATATCAGTGATTTCAACGGGTTCAGTGACATGGTGACCTCCTTCCTCACAAGTATAGATAATGTTTTGGGGAATGGGTGATCAGGGATACACAAAGCAACAAAACAGGGGAAGAGGACATAAGGTGAGTCTGTATCTTTCGGAGCTCTTTTGCTATCCGGTGAAATCACTGGGTGAAATCAGTCTTGAACAAGCCACGATTGACCGGTTCGGGCTTTGCCAGGATCGTCGCTGGATGGTAGTGGATGATAATGGCCACTTCCTTACGCAGCGTCAGCTGCCCCGGATGGTGGCTGTTGGTGTTGAGCGTCAGGATTCCGGGTGGTTGCTGAAGGCCGGTGACTGCTCCATGACTTTCTCGGAGCAGGATGTTGCAGCGGATTGCCCCGAACGCGTCAAAGTATGGCGGGATACAGTGGCAGCGTTACCGGCCCGTGAATCCATTAATGACTGGTTGTCGGAACAGTTGCAGCATAACTGCCGCCTGGTGTATATGCCGGAGTCCACCCGGCGCAAGGTGGATCCTGAATATGCCCGACACGGTGAAACCCTGAGTTTTGCCGATGGTTTCCCGGTGCTGCTGACCTGCCAGGCATCCCTGGATGCCTTCAATGATCACCTCAGCCAGCCGGTGGAGATGTTGCGTTTCCGGCCAAATATAGTGGTTGCCGGTGGAACAGCATGGCAGGAGGATAGCTGGCGCCGGGTGCGAATTGGCGCGCTGGAATTTGAGGTGGCGAAACCCTGCTCCCGCTGTGCGATTCCCACCATCAACCGTCAGACGCTGGCCCGTGAACCGGAAGTTTTCAAGGCATTGAAAGATCATCGTTCCCGCAATGGGGAAGTGTACTTTGGCCAGAACCTGTTGCCTCGTCAGGCGGGGACATTGCAGCTGGGAGACCTGGTGGACATTCTGGAATAGGAAAGAGGCCTAATCAGAAAAGCTCGATGTCATCTTCGCTGTCGTCGTTTGCCACATCCAGCAAATCAAATTCATGGCGATAGAGTTCCAGTGCTTCGCGGATGGTGGCACCTTTCATAATCAGATCAAACATCAGACGCTCACACTCCATGGTGTAATTGGAGCGGATTTCCGTCTGGATCCTGTTCCATTCGCCTGGATTGTACAGGCGCGAGGAATCACTGATGACGTCGCCCAGATGATTCAGGCTCTGATTGACATGGCCAAGTTTTTGGCTGAGACGATCGTAAAACTGAAATGCCACTACCGCATGGTTCATTCTGGCGAGGACCGCGTTGGCCTTGGCGAGCATATCTTCACGGTTGGCTTCCAGGGCTTCTCCGGAGGTGGACTCCTGCAGGGTTTGCACAATGGATCGGGCATCCCTGGCAATGTCCGTGAAGCTTTCCGTTAATACGTCCACCGATTTGGAGCTGTCATTCAGAGATGTTTCAATTTGCGCCATGGCAAGACAGAGCATGGAAATGGTTTCACGCACCTGGCTCCAGTCAAGGTCCGGATTGGCTGACGATGAACCTGGATTGCTCAGTGTGGGCACGGACAAACTCCTGAAGCGATATGAGTTTTGTTCATATAAATAGTGTTTTTAATAGCCCCTTGTTACTCTTTAACAGTTGTTACTGCAGAACAAAGGCTTGCTCTACTAAGAATAGAACAGTTTGAATGACCTTCTAGGTAATCTTTGTGGCTGGTTATAATTACCTCAATCTAAAGATGCTATATTGAGAGGATGGTATGAAAAAAGGCGTGCGAACGAGAGCTGAACCCAGAGGCTGGCCCCATGGCGGTTGATTATTACTTCGAAATTGATGACATTGAACTTCATTATCAGATCAAGCTCGATCGCGACTATGATTTTTCCAGAAATCGTGATCATTTGCCTGAGTGGACCCGCCTTGCTCACCATCAATGCAGTAACTGCCCACTGACTACCCGGGAATGCAGTCATTGTCCTGCCGCGGTGGATCTGTGTGATGTGGTGTCCGATTTTCAGCGCATGCCGGCTATCAAGGAAGCCCGAATTCGCGTGGTAACGCCGGATCGTGAGTACATCAAGGAAGCCACTCTGGAAGAAGGGGTGCGTTCTCTCATGGGGTTGATCATGGCGACCAGTGCCTGCCCCATCCTGGCTCACCTCAAGCCCAATGCGCGCTATCATTTGCCGTTTGCCACCCAGGAAGAATTCATCATGCGCTCAACGGCCATGTACCTGATGAACCAGTATTACCAGTATCGTGAGGGTAAACACCCGGACTGGGAGCTGCAGGGGCTTATCCAGCTGAACCAGGAACTGCAGATACTTAACCAGGCGTTCTGGCAACGGGTGCATGATGCCTGTGAAAATGACTCCAATCTCAAGGCGCTGCTCAGCTTTTTTAACCTTTCATCCAGTGTTTCCTATTCACTGGAATCCCAGCTGCAGAAAATCAAGCCATTGGTAATGGATGAAGCAACGGAACCGGTTACCGGAGAAGTCAAAGAGGGTAACTTTTTTTAATCCCTTTTCTAATCCTTTTCAGTCAGCAAATACCCGAACAGCGAGTACATCGCACTTGGCATGATGCAGCACAGCGTTGGCAGTGGACCCCAGCAGCAATGACAGCCCGTGACGGCCATGGCTTCCCAGCACGATCAGGTCCACGTTGTTATCTTCCGCCACCCGTATAATTTCCTTTTCGGTAATACCGACTTCCAGATAACACATGTCTTTCGCTACACCCAATTCATTGCGCAGCTTTTCGAGCTTTTCACTGGCTTGTTTTTCCAGCTCCTTGTGGAGGTCCCCCAGGTCCACGGGGAATTCACCGCCATAGGCAATGGAGATCGGTTCCAGTACATGGATAATACTGAGGGGGCATTGATGGTTTTCTTTCAGGGCCCGGGCTCGCTTGACGACTGCTTCGGACTCTTCGCTGAAATCGGTGGCAAGCAGAATGTGATGATATTGAGCCATGGAACGTCTCTCTTGTCGCTTGTGTGCTATCTGTGTTTTATATCGTGTTCTTGCAGGTATGCTCTTTCAGCAGCACCCAGGCAGTGACTGTTGCCCGGGTTTTGCCGCCCGTTCGTAACAAGATGAACCACAACCTGTGATTAAATCGCTGTCAGCGCAGTAAAAGTTATACAATAATCCCCCTCTGACAATTTGCAAGCGAATTACACTGCGCTTGTTGAGTTTGATCAATCACTGAAGGAGTCTCATGGCTTATCTGATTATCATTTTTGCGATATTGCTTGTTATCGGGCCGGTTCTGTGGCTGCAGCCAAGCAAGCAGGAAAGGCAACTGGCTAAATTGCGCCAGGCAGCCATGGCGGACGGTGCCAAAATCCAGCCAATCAGCATTCGCAAGGATCCGGTATACAGCGCCACCCTGGCGCGAAATCCTCACCTGGATGACCATCGCTGGATCCGTTACCAGTGGGTGGCAACAGAAAACGAGTCAGGCCCGGCGGTCAAGGAAACCTGGGTACAGCGTAAGGACAGGGAACAGGGACTGGTATGGGAGCCCCGGCAGGTCACTTCAAAGGAGCCGGAGGAGGTGACCGCGATGCTGGCCACCTGGCGGGAGCATCAGGATGGCCGCTTTCTGGCTCTGGAACTGGGGCCCCGCAGCGTTGCGATTGTCTGGACGGAAAAAACCACGCCACAGGAAGTGAAAGAACTCGCGGAAAAAATCCGACGTCTGTTTTTTACCTCCAAATCCTGAATCAGGCTTCGCTTTCCATCTCTTCAGCGATTGCAGACAGCTCTTCAATAATCTGGTTCCCGAATTTGGTAATCAGATAAGGCACGGATTTTTCATTGTAATTGACGAACGACTTTTCCAGAAACAGCCAGGTGGTTTGTACGTCATTGATTCTGGGGGCGTAGGGGGAATTGACGGGAATGGCGTTCTTCAGCTCCTCCAGATTGCGGGTGAAGCGGGCTGCCAGGTCATCAATGGTCTCGGCGTTTTCCTGACCTGATCTGGGCGTATACCCGAACTGAGAGGAACTGACTTCTATATATTTGGTATACATCCGTTGCATCAACAGTGTCAGTCCCCGCAGTTCAGCCACCCGGGGCGGTACCGAGTAGCCGCCGGCACTGTTAATGGCCAGGTAGGCATCCGACAGGGCACTCAGTATGGCATCATGGGCGTTCAGGTAGGCATCGATAACCGAAAAAGCGGCAAATCCTCCGTTCTTGATGGAGGCAAGGGCGGTGTTGAGGTTTTTCAGATACTCCTGGCTGTGGGTTTTCAGGGTCTGGGCTTCATTGGTCAACCCGTAGTTTTCCAGGGCATTTACGGTATCCGTCAGGGCTTTCTTGACCCCGTCCAGTTTGCTGCTGATGGATAAATAGTACTTTTTATTACCCTCGCTGCCCTGGTACCGGTGGAACTGGCTGGCCACTTCCAGCAGATCCAGCTGGAGCTGGTGGAGCGTGCGCAGGTCCAGTTTCGCCTCGGCATGGGCCCAGCTGGCGTGAAGGGCAGCACAGGATACTGCGATCCAGAAAATTGACTGCTTGAAAACGCGCATCATCATGTGACCCCTCAAAAAAACATCAAAAAACGCTGCTAAACACTCTCAATAACAAGCGCACTACAAAAAAATATAGACCTTGGGTTGCCGGATTGGCAAACCGGGTTAGCAAAAGCCGGTATTGCTTTACGGTATAAAAGTCCCTTTAATCCCGGGGAGTTGTTTACTGAATTTGAGCTCGTGTCGCTTAAATAGGGCTAAATCTCTGATACTAAAAGAAAAACAAGTTCAATTTCTGGCAGATGAAGGACGTTGCAAAGGCAGAAAAATGAAAAAAATTTGGCGGAATCGAAAAAAATATCCTAGAAAGCAAACTAAAGCGGGATATGCCATAAAAGAGCAATTGAGGGGATAAAAAGGCCTTGGAAAGAGTAAAACCGACCCTGACTGATACGGAGATGGCTTGACCCAGGGCCTTGTTATCTCTTATAAATTTCGCCCTTTCGATAGTGAAACACCAGTCAGGGGGCAGAAAAGCCAAGCCAGATCCCCTGGAACAGCACACAGATTGCATCACCGTTGGGGTGAACAGATCGCCAATCAAGAGCGCCTGAGTAGAGCAGATTTATGGGAAAATCACTGGTTATAGTGGAATCACCAGCCAAAGCGAAAACCATCAATAAGTACCTTGGTAAGGACTTTGTGGTTAAATCCAGTGTGGGGCACGTGCGTGATCTCCCCACCAGCGGTGGTGCCAAAAGCAAGGTGGATCCCAAGGAGCGCGCCAAGCAGGCGGCCATCACCCGTAAAATGGCGCCCGAAGAAAAAGCTGCTTATAAAAAGGAAAAAGCACGCAAATCCCTGATATCCCGTATGGGTATTGACCCAGAAAACGGCTGGGAACCCCAGTACGAAATTCTGCCGGATAAAGAAAAAGTGGTGTCCGAGCTGCAGCGGTTGGCCAAGGACGCCGATGAAATCTACCTGGCCACGGACCTTGACCGCGAGGGGGAGGCCATTGCCTGGCATTTGCGGCAGGTGATCGGCGGTGATGAGGATCGCTTCAAGCGGGTGGTATTTAACGAGATTACCAAGTCTGCCATCAAGGAGGCCTTTGCCGAGCCCAGCCGCCTGAACGAAAACCGTGTCAACGCCCAGCAGGCCAGACGTTTTCTGGATCGTGTGGTGGGCTACATGGTATCGCCACTTTTATGGGCGAAGATTGCCCGGGGCCTGTCGGCGGGCCGGGTTCAGTCCGTGGCGGTCAAGCTGATTGTTGAACGGGAAAGGGAAATCCGTGCCTTTAACCCGGAAGAATACTGGGAAGTATTTGCCGATACCGAGACGGAAAAGCGCAAAGCCCTGCGTCTGCAGGTAATCCGGGAGAAAGGTGACGAGTTCCGTCCCACCAGCAAGGAACAGACCGACAAGGCGCTGGCGCTACTGGAAAAGGCTGACTATGTGGTGGCCAAGCGTGAAGACAAGCCCACCAAGTCACGACCGGCACCACCCTTTATAACCTCTACCTTGCAGCAGGCCGCCAGCACCCGGCTGGGGTTCAGTGTGAAGCGTACCATGATGCTGGCCCAGCGCCTGTATGAGGCGGGCTATATCACCTACATGCGTACCGACTCCACCAACCTCAGCAACGAGGCGGTGGCCAATTGCCGGGATTACATCAGCGACAAATTCGGTGACAGCTACCTGCCGGAAAAGCCTCAGGTGTATTCCAGCAAGGAGGGGGCACAGGAAGCTCACGAAGCTATCCGTCCGTCTGATGTGCGGGTAACAGCGAACCAGATTACCGGGCTGGACAAGGATGCCCATAAAATCTATGACCTGATCTGGCGCCGTTTCGTGGCCTGTCAGATGCCGCCGGCGGAATATCTCAGCACCAGTCTGATTGTCAGTGCTGCTGACTTTGAACTCAAAACCCGGGGCCGTATTCTGCAATTCAGGGGGCATCTGGCCGTGAGTCTGCCCGGTGGAAAAAAATCCGATGAAGATGTGGAATTACCGGATGTTCAGGTAGGGGACAGCCTCAAACTGAAAGAGCTGGATCCGAGCCAGCACTTCACCAAGCCGCCACCCCGTTACACTGAGGCTTCGCTGGTACGGGAGCTGGAAAAGCGCGGTATCGGCCGGCCATCCACCTACGCTTCCATCATTTCCACCATCCAGGACCGCGGTTATGTAAAAACCGAAAACCGGCGCTTTTATGCGGAAAAAATGGGTGACATTGTTACCGACCGCCTGAACGAAAGCTTCACCAATCTGATGGATTACAGCTTTACCGCCAATATGGAGGAGCGCCTGGATGAAATTGCCGAAGGCCACCTGAACTGGCGGGAAGTGCTCGATGGTTTTTATGACAGCTTCAAAAAACAGCTGGAAAAAGCCGAGTCCGATGACAAAGGCGGCATGCGCGGCAATACGCCGGTGGAAACCAGTATCGAGTGCCCCGACTGTGGCCGCAATATGATGATTCGTACCGGCAGTACCGGTGTGTTTCTGGGATGTTCCGGTTATGCCCTGCCACCCAAGGAGCGCTGCAAAAAAACCATCAACCTGATTCCCGGAGAGGAATCCATTGCGGTGGATGATGAAGAAGGTGAAGTCAATCAGTTGCGCAAAATGCATCGCTGCAAGAAATGCGGCACGGCAATGGAAAGCTATCTGATCGATGAAAACCGCAAGCTGCATGTGTGTGGCAATAACCCGGATTGCCCGGGGTATGAAATCGAGAAAGGCCAGTTCAAGATCAAGGGTTACGACGGCCCCATTGTGGAATGCGACAAATGCGGTTCCGATATGCAGTTGAAAACCGGCCGCTTTGGCAAGTACTTTGATTGCACTAACGATGATTGCAAGAATACCCGGAAGCTGTTGCGCAATGGGGAGGTGGCCCCTCCCAAGGCTGACCCCATACCCATGCCGCACCTGCGCTGTGAAAAAACCGACGATTATTTTCTGTTGCGGGACGGGGCTTCAGGTATCTTTCTGGCAGCCAGCCAGTTTCCCAAACACCGGGAAACCAGGGCGCCAACTGTGGCTGAACTGAAAACCGTGGCGGATCAGCTGGATCCGAAATTTGCCTACCTGCTGGAAGCACCGGAAACCGATCCGGAAGGCAACCCGGCCATTATCCGTTATGCGCGCAAGACCAAAGAGCAATATGTGCTGAGTGAGGTGGATGGTAAAGCCACCGGCTGGAGCGCCTGGTACAATAACGGCAAGTGGGAAGAGGTGGTTAAAGCCAAGAAGAAGGCCGCCAGGAAGAAAGCTGCTAAAAAGAAATCAACAGCCAGAAAAAAAACCGCCGCTAAAAAATCCGCTGCGAAAAAGAAAAGCGATAGCTAGCCCGCCGGCTGTCGCTTTGTGGTATTGCAAAACCCGGTATTTCCGGGTTTTGTTGTTTATAGCAATTGGTTATTAATAGCTGATATTAATTTCGTTCCGCTATGGAGGGATGTGGATGTGGCGATGTAGAATGGATAGGGAAGCACAGATTGAGAGAGGACTATGGCTAAACACCGATTAAGCAAGGCAAATCAGAAACTGTATTTCGCGACCATTCATCTGGATGCTATACAGGCAGTGCAAAATGACGAGTCCGTTCTGAACCGGAAGGCGCAGGTGCAGGCGAATATGGAAGCGGCAATCTTTCATCTGGTATCGGCCTACCGGGGTTTCATCTGGGAATTGTGCCTGGTTCATGATCTGAGCCCCGGGGATCAGATGGCCCTGTCAGAGGTTATCCAGCTTGCCAGTAAAGAAGGCAAGCAAATTCAAGAGCTTAATCACTTCGAGCGCCTTGAGGCCCAGAGTGAAAGCTGGCTTGCACAGCTGCTGAGCGCTTATGACAAAGTGCTGACCCTGGATCCCCAAACCCATAGCACGGAGGAATCACCCGCCTCATTCAATGCCATAGCGGTCAGAAAAATTGAGGAAAATGAAACACCGGAAAAAATTTTTGAATGGCATAACGCATTGAAATCAGAGATAGAAAACTTCAGAACCACCTTGAGTGAGTGGTGAAAGGCCGGGAGGGCGTTTGTAGCCAAAACCGCTGCATGATAGTATGTGCGGCCAATCAAGGGTGGAAAACAATGCGGTTTTCCACAAGCGCAACGCCCGAGGTAGTTATTAAATGTCAGCTTCTTTTCTGGAAATTGTTGAGTTAGAAACCGGTGAGGTTATTCTCCGCAGAGCCGATGGAAAGGGCGGGCCGTTAGTTACGATCGAGTTCTCCGAAGAAACCAAAGTATTCCTGAATAATCAGATTATTGATGTCGGCAAAGCCATGATTGGCGCAGGAATGAGTGTTGTTGGTGAGATGTACGATCTTTATGAGATGGATGAAACCGGACAGGAGTCCGGCGACCGCATTATTCACTAACATCCCGCACGAACAACGCCCACACCAATTCCCTCAATTGCAAAATCTTCCGTATTGTTACTCACTTCGATGGGGTCAAATTCGTCGTTTTCGGGTAACAATATGATTTTGCTTCGTTTTTTATCAAAACGTTTTACCGTTACTTCGCTGCCGATACGGGCCACCACAATCTGGCCCTTGCGCACTTCTGTGGTTTTGTGAACCGCCAGCAGATCACCTTCCAGAATGCCCGCATCTTTCATGCTTAACCCTTTCACCCGCAGAAAGTAATCGGCTCTCGGATTGAAAAATCCCGGTTCCACATCGCAATAGCCATTAATATTTTCCTCCGCAAGTACCGGGTAGCCGGCAGCCACGTCGCCAATGATGGGAATACCAGGCTCTTCCTGACCGATCACCCGTATGCCCCGGGATGCCCCCGGCATGATCTGAATAGCGCCTTTGCGCTCCAGTGCCCGCAGGTGTTCTTCGGCAGCGTTGGGGGAGCGGAAACCGAATTCGTGGGCTATGTCCATTCGCGTGGGGGGCATGCCGGTTTCTTCTATGCGTGCTTTAATCAGATCCAGAATTTGCTGCTGTCTTTTTGTCAGTTGTTCCATGACTCACAGTGCCTGTGTTGGTTATCCGTCGCCAGTACGATTTCGTTCAGATCTTCTGTCTATCAGATCTTCTATACGATGGTACATACTGCGTTTGCTGTGCAGATATACAGTCACTGGGATTATATACAGCGTCGGGGGAATTGCAACTTGTTGCTGGCAAAGGAAATCCGCGACCGGCCCGGCGAGCCGACGGATCAGGGTAAAGCATTAAGGTGGCTCAATAAAGGTCCGATATATTGAGGTTATCGTCGTCGTGTTCTTCGAATGATTGCCAGGGTTCGAAAGGCGCCGTATCCATTTCGCTGTTCAGGTCTTCCTCCATCTCAAAAGGGCCTGACCAGTCTTCGGGCTGATCCGCCACACGTAATGGCAATTTCAGAAAGGTTTCCCGATCCAGTTCTTCCAGGGCGCCATCGAAATACTGGGCAGCTACAAAGCCGGATTCCTCATCCACTGCCACCACTTCGAACAGCTGTCCGCCTTCGAGGTTTTCGTACCAGGTGCCAACTTCGGGTTTATGTCTCGTGAGCATCTACACAGCCTCCTGTCATCCTCTTATTTATAGTAGTTGACTGCTTTTACAGGCCCAAACATGGCGGATTTCTGCTTAACTGACATTGGTTCGTTGTTTTTTTATAAGCTGCCTTCTGAGACAAGAGCTTAGGGCAGGTATTTCATGCCTGTTCCAGCTCTTCATAGTACGCCGCTATAAAGCCATAACCATGAGGGTAATAAAAAATCTAAAGATGGTGGAAAAGACTGTTTCATTCAGGCGGTTTTCAGCGGGAAAACTTCTGTGCAAGAATGTGACGAAGCGTCACAGAGTGACTAAACGTATTAAATATGCCTTTTGGGCTGACAGGGAGAAAAGCCTGATGACCGACCCCGTAAATGTGTTCTGTGCCCTGCTGATGACCGCTGCACTGGCTTTGACGATACCCGTGGCCGGTGCCGCCGAATCCGGACTTGATTCGGAGCTGGGTCTGCAGGGACGCTTTTTTACGGAGGATTCTCCATTGCAGTCAAAGGATGTCACCGGAGCCCTGCGTTATCGCATGGAATACTACCGCCGCTGGAATGACGGAGCGGATACCTTCGAGTTTGTGCCCTGGTTTATCTGGGATTCCGAGGATGAAGAGCGGCGCCATGGCGATATCCAGGATATGGCCTGGCTGCATGTGACGCGCGACTACGAACTCCGTGTCGGCATTCGCAAAGTGTTCTGGGGTAAAACCGAATCCCAGCATCGGGTGGATATCATTAACCAGACGGATCTGGCAGTGCACCCCGATGGTGAGGAAAAACTGGGGCAGCCCATGGTGAACCTGTCGCTGGTCCGCGACTGGGGCATTCTTGACCTGTTTGTGATGACGGGGCACCGGGAGCGGATTTATCCCGGCGAAAGCGGGCGCTTTCGTGTCGCCACGTTACCAGTGGATTGGGATGATTCGGAATATGCCCACCCGGACGAGGAAATGCTCGTGGAGTTCGCCGCCCGCTGGCAGCATTATTACGGCAGCTGGGAATGGGCTGTTTCCCATTTTTCCGGCAACAGCCGGCAGCCCATTCTGCAGGTAGAACGGGGCCCTGACGGCCCTGAAAGACTGGTGCCCCTTTACCACACCATTGACCAGACTGGCCTGGAGCTGCAGTACATCTGGGGATCCTGGATCTTCAAGGGGGAGTTCATCAGCAACTCCGGATTTGAAGATCGTTACACAGCAGGGACTCTGGGGTTTGAGTATACCCAGGTGGGCATCCTGGATACGGTGTATGATTTTGGCTGGATACTGGAATACAGTGCGGACGATCGCGGTGACAGAGCGCGCTCTGTGGCGGAACATGATGTGTTCCTGGGGGGCCGCCTGAGTTTCAATGACATGGATTCGTCAGAGGTGCTGATGGGGGTGAACCTGGATATCGAGACCGATGAACAGCTCTATGTGCTGGAGGCCAGTCAGCGAATCGGCGAATCCCTCAAGCTGTTTATTGATGCCTTTGTGATTACCGGCTCGGAAGGGCCGCCGCCCTTTGGTGAATTCGATACGGAATACAAAACCGCAACCTTCAGCAAGGACGATTATATTCAGCTGGAACTGGTCTATTATTTCTGAAGCAGGCCGGGTTATCACCTGTCTCTGCCTTGACACCTTCGCGCCACAAACGTATGTTTGAAACAAATGTTTTGTGCGTCGCGACGGCGGCGCCACAGCCCAGATAAGACATAATAACAAGGTAATTTCTGATGGCGCAAAAAGATACCGTGGAACGAATCCTGGATGCCGCGGAAGCATTGTTTGCTGAACGGGGATTCGCGGAAACTTCCCTCAGAACCATCACCAGTACCGCCGGTGTAAACCTGGCAGCTGTCAATTATCACTTCGGCTCCAAAAAAGCCCTGATTCAGGCGATTTTCGTCCGTTATCTGGATCCTCTGGCAGATGCTGTCAGTGAGGAGCTTAACGAAGCGGAAGACGGCGATAAAAACCTCGCCATATCCGATTTGCTCATGCTGCTGACCCGCTCTGTGTACAAGGTGCATGGTCATTCAGCGCGCCGTATCACAGGCTTCATGCGCCTGCTGGGCCTGGCTTACACCCAGTCCCAGGGGCATCTGCGGAATTATCTTGGCGAGCGTTATGGTGCCGTGTTCCGCCGTTTCGTCAGCCTGCTGCGGCCTGCCTGCCCGGAGCTGAGCGACATAGATCTGTTCTGGAACACCCATTTTGCGCTGGGAGCCGCCGTGTTCACCCTGTCCAACCAGCAGGCCCTGGCGGCCATGCTGGAATCAGATACCGGCGTGCACACGGACATCAATCAGGTGGTGGGGCGCCTGTTGCCTTTTATGATATCCGGGATCAGGTCACATCAGGACAAATCCAACGACATGCTGAATTTCGCTGAAGAGAAGGTGTGATAGCATACCCGCTTTGTTTACAGGGCAGCCCGTGCAAGCACGCAGAGAAAAGTGGCTAAAGGATTGAAAGGGCAAGGGTGAAGGGTAACAAGGGTGAAGGGTAAAGAGTGAATGGCTCCTGAAGCAGATCAGTACATTCTGATATCGATTGATCAGCAACGACTGGGATTGTTCGCCGGTGGGCAATGTATCGCAGCCTGGCCGGTTTCCACGTCCATGTACGGCGTCGGCAACCAGGAAAACTCCGGCAAAACGCCATTGGGAGCCCATTATATCCGTGCCAAAATCGGTGCAGGCTGCGCGCCGAATTCTGTGTTTGTAGGGCGCCGGTTCACCGGCGAAATCTACAGCCCCGCCCTGGCTGAGGCGCATCCCCGCCGCGACTGGATACTCACCCGTATTCTGTGGCTCTGTGGAACAGAGCCGGGGAAAAACCGGCTGGGTAAGGTAGATTCCATGCGCCGCTTTATCTATATCCACGGAACACCGGACACCGAACCCATGGGCGAACCCCGCTCTCATGGCTGTGTTCGCATGCGGAATAATGACATAATCGATCTTTTTGACCGGGTGGCCCCCGGCACCCCGGTGACGTTGCAAGAGCAGGGGTTCTGACCGTTTCAATCAACCTATCAATAAGGATAACCCATGGGCACAGGGCCTTTGATGCTGGACCTTGCGGGGTTGCAGGTTCAACCCGATGAACAGGATATTCTGGCAAACCCCCTGGTAGGGGGCGTTATTCTTTTCTCGCGCAATTACCAGTCACCGGACCAGGTACAGGAACTGATTGCCCAGATCCGCAGTATCCGGCCTGAGCTGATTGTTGCGGTGGATCAGGAGGGTGGTCGGGTACAGCGGTTTCGGGAGGGCATGACAGCACTGCCGCCGCTGCGCAGGCTGGGGAAAATGTATCAGCTTACGCCCGACCAGGCGCTGCGGACTGCCCACGACTGGGGTTGGCTGATGGCTGCCGAAATGACCAGCCTGGGGGTGGATATTTCGTTTGCCCCTGTGCTGGACGTGGATTATGGTCGCAGTGGCGTGATCGGAGACCGGGCCTTTGCCAGTGAGGCCGGGGCCATTGCGCGGCTTGCCAATGCCTATATCCAGGGAATGAAGCTGGCGGGTATGGCCGCCACCGGCAAGCACTTTCCGGGGCACGGCTGGGTGGAAGCAGATTCCCACGTGGATATTCCCGTGGATAACCGCAGCCTGGAGGAAATCAGGGCCGTGGACCTGGTGCCTTTTCAGTCCCTGGCAAAGGAGTTGTCGGGGGTGATGCCTGCCCATGTGATTTACGCCAGCGTGGATCCGGAGCCCGCGGGTTTTTCCGCTTACTGGATTCAGGAGGAATTGCGTACCAGGCTGGGCTTTGAGGGGGTCATCTTCAGTGACGACCTGACCATGGAAGGGGCCCGGGTCGCCGGGGGATTTCCCCAGCGGGCTGAGGCGGCCTTTGCAGCAGGTTGCGACATGGTGCTGGTGTGTAACCATCGCGCGGGGGCCCTGGAGGTGTTGGAGTGGCTGGAAACCGCTGATATAGCCGTTGACGAGAAGCGCTTTGCCGCCCTCAGGGCGTTGCCGCAGTGGACATGGCAGCAACTGCAATATGAAGAAAAGTGGCAGTTGCTCCACAGGAATATACAGGGAATGGAATAGGCCGCCATGGTCTTGGCAGCCGTTTGCAGAATAACATTTGATGTGATCCGGAGTTGTTAAATGGAAGCACTGGTTGACTGGCTGGCCTCGCAACAGGCCGACGGCAATTGGGTCGTGAAATCCTTTGTGGTGATTTTTATATCACTGTTTCTGAACTATCTGCTGGGTAAATTTTTTAACCATCTTCAGGTTCACTCTGCCAAAACCAAAAACCTGTGGGATGATTCGCTGATTGCGTCGGCCAAACAACCGCTTCGCTATTTCGTGCTGCTGATCGGTGCCCGCATTGTGCTCAAGATTCTTGAGTCTGAACTGGATCCGGGTACCGTTGAAATGATCCGGGGAGCCTTCAAAGTTGGCATTATTGCCCTGGTGGCCTGGTTCGCCATACGTTTTATCAGTGAAGCGGAAAATAATCTCAAATCACCGGGTTACACCAAGGAACCGATGGACGAAACCACGGTGACCGCTATCTCCAAACTGCTGAGGGCGTCGGTGATCATTACCGCGGCGCTGGTGGTAGCGCAATCCATGGGTTACAGCGTATCGGGCGTGCTGGCG
>JAWVYU010000031.1:0-24286 GCA_033722575.1 Ketobacteraceae bacterium
GGTCACCCCGACCTCCCAGATAGTGGGTACCCAGGCGGTGTTGAATGTATTAACCGGTGAGCGCTACAAATCCATTTCCAAGGAAACGGCTGGCATTCTGAAGGGCGAGTACGGCGCAGCGCCCGCGCCCTTCAACAAGGAACTGCAGCAGCGGGTGCTGGAAGGCAAAGATCCCGTTACCTGCCGGCCAGCGGATTTGCTGGAAGATGAAATGAGCAGGCTGACTGCAGAGTTGAAAAAGCTGGCCGGCGAAAAGTCCATCAAACTGGCCGATGCAGAAGTGGATGATGTGCTGACCTATGCGCTCTTCCCCCAGATTGGCCTCAAGTTTTTGCAGAACCGGGGAAATGCAGAGGCCTTCGAACCGGTACCCACGGGTGAGGAGGAAACAGCTGCTGCCAAACCGGCCGCGCGCCCTGAAGGTGAGCCGGAAGTCTACACAGTCACCGTGGGCGGGCAGAGTTACGTTGTTCAGGTGGCAGAGGGTGGCGATGTCAGTGCGGTGACGCCGGCAGCGGCACCCGCCACCTCCGGGCAGGCGCCTGCCGCCGCTCCATCCGGTGGCGGAGAAGCGGTAACGGCACCTTTGGCAGGTAACATCTTCAAGGTTAATGTGAAAGCCGGTGATACGGTGCAGGAAGGGGATGTGATTGTGGTGCTGGAAGCCATGAAAATGGAAACCGAGGTTCGGGCCGCCCGGTCCGGTACCGTGGGTCAGGTCGCGGTTAAACCTGGTGATTCAGTGGCCGTGGGCGATACGCTGTTAACGATCGCCTAACCGGGAGCATTTCATGGATAAGTTACTGAACCTCTGGCACAGCACCGGGCTATATCACATGTCCTTCGGTGAGCTGGTGATGATCGCAGTGGGCTTGTTGCTGCTGTGGCTGGCTATCAGCAAGCGCTTTGAACCTTTGTTACTGGTGCCTATCGGTTTCGGTGGCATTCTTTCCAATATTCCCGTGGCGGGACTGGCAGAGTCTGCGGTGACCCATGCCCTGCAGTATGATCCGGCAGTTACCCTGCAGATCAAAGCCATGCTGGGACTGGATCCTGATACTGCGGTGAAGGCGGTCAAGCAGGCGTTCTATGCCGCCGCGCCGGACGTGCGTGCCCAGATCGAGTTTGTGGCCAAACAGGCCGGGCATGCTGATGGTATTCTTTATCTGATCTATTCGGTGGGGCTCACCACGGGTTTGTTTCCCTTGCTCATATTTATGGGTGTGGGGGCCATGACAGACTTTGGCCCTTTGCTGGCGAACCCCAGAACCCTGCTGCTGGGGGCGGCTGCGCAGTTCGGTATTTTTGCGGCCCTGCTGGGTGCGGTAGGTTTAACGGTGCTGGACATTGGTGTGGATTTCAGTCTGGCGGATGCGTCTGCCATCGGGATTATCGGTGGCGCAGACGGGCCCACCGCCATTTATGTGGCCACCAAGCTGTCGCCGGAATTGCTGGGGGCTATTGCCGTAGCAGCCTATTCCTATATGGCCCTGGTGCCGTTGATTCAGCCACCCATCATGAAAGCACTCACCAATCCCCAGGAGCGCAAGATCAAGATGGAGCAGCTGCGGCCGGTGTCCCAGGTGGAAAAGATTATTTTTCCCTTATTGCTGCTGGTATTGGTGGCACTGTTGTTGCCGGATGCTGCGCCGTTGCTGGGGATGTTCTGCTTTGGCAACCTGATGCGGGAATGTGGCGTGGTGGACCGTTTGAGTGACACTGCCCAGAATGCCCTGATCAATATCGTTACCATTGGTCTCGGGCTGGCGGTAGGGTCCAAGCTCAGCGCCAACTCTTTTCTGGTGGCAGAAACCCTGGGTATCCTGGTGCTGGGTATGGTGGCTTTCTGCATTGGCACGGCCACCGGCGTTATCATGGCCAAGATCCTGAACAAGGTCTCGAAACAGCCCATCAATCCGCTGATCGGTGCGGCAGGCGTATCGGCAGTGCCCATGGCGGCGCGGGTTGCCAATAAAGTGGGCCTGGAGGCGAATCCCCAGAACTTTCTGCTGATGCATGCCATGGGCCCCAACGTGGCCGGCGTCATCGGCTCTGCCGTGGCGGCCGGTATACTGCTGAATTTCGCCGGTTGACCGAAGCAGGTGAACATTCGGGTTCCGCCGAACTGCAAGCCACAAAAAAAGCAGCCTCAGGGCTGCTTTTTGGTTTATCTCTGGTCAGATATCAGTGAGGGTGCAGGACCGTCATGATTTCACCAGACGGAACCGCTGCGGATTTTTGCGTAATTCCGCTGCCCGCTGGGCCCGCTTGTCGTCCACCATTTTGCTGAGCATTTCGGCAACATAGCGGATATCCTCGCCCAGCGCCTCAGCTATAAACTCGGGAGAATGACCGATCATGAACAGGCATTCAATAAATTGCTTATGGTATTCTGCGGTAACCAGTCCGAAGTTAAAGCAGGCAATCTTGCGGCGACACTGTTCCGGTGGTCTGCCGTTGGCGGGTTCCTGCTTCAAGGTATAGAACTCGGAAGGAATTTCAAAGAACGCCAGAAGATCTGCCACCTGCTGGCCGCGGGCCAGGTTAAATGATTGATCCTGCTGGATTTCTTCCAGTTCTATCAGTAAATCTGTCAGTTCGTAATCGATCATGGTCATACCTCCATGATTCCCCTTGCTCAAACGTGAATTGATATTTTTATTGTGTGTTTCAAAATGTAACTGTGATCGCGCTAAGTTATCACATATTTTCCAGGAAGGAACCCGTTTTACCCTAAATATAAAAAATAGACTAAATGTATTAGTTTATTCGACGACATCAAACTCCAGTTCCTCGCCGTCCGGTTCTTTCTGATTGAATACCCGCGACCGGGACCAGTCGCTGTCACTCGACACCGTGGGTAAAGGGGTGGTGGGTTTATTGCGGGGCGCCGGGTCATCCGCCAGCCCCATACCGGCGAAGATTTCATCAAGGTAAGGAATGTTCTCGAGCCATCCCAGGGGCCATCCCTGTTGCTTGCCAATCCAGATAAACAGACCTGTATTCAATGTAATAAGCAGCAGCGCAAGCACCATCAGCGCCGGTGTGGTGCTGCGGTTTTTCTTTTTAAGGGGAGCCGCCTGGATGGGTTCCGGTTGTTTCTCGGGTTTGGGTGGAGCCTTGATGTCTCTCAGCTGCTGTTTGATGTCGTCAAAGCTTTGCGGTCTTTGGGTGGGGTCGTGGCTCAGCATGCTGCGCAGCAGGTCCCTGAGCCTGGGTGGCAGCTTTTTGAAAAGGTCGTATTCCACCAGCATGCCGGCGTCAAATTTGGGCAGGTTAGCGGTCAGTAGCTGATGAAAGATGACGCCAGCGGAATAGATGTCGCCCTGGGGGGACGTGGGCTCGCCTTCCAGCCGGTACCAGTTGCGCTCCTCTTCCTCGTCTTCTTCGTAGTGAGGCGGGAAGCCGAAGTCCATGACAATGGCTTCGTTCAGGTCGTTGAACAGAATATTCTGTGGCCGCAAGTTTCCATGGATGATGCGGTTGTTGTGGGCAAACGCCATGGCATCGGAAATCTGCTGGGCAATGGTCAGGAATACGTCCACATCCATGGGGCGCGCCATGCGCGCCTGCAGGTTGCCGCCGGACAGGTATTCCATGACCAGAATAAATATTCGATCGTTACGGGTGACACCGCGGATATTGATAATGTTGCGGTGTTTCAGCCGTGACAGCAGCTCTGCTTCGTTGTAGCCGGAGAAATCGTTGATCCTTTTCTTCAGCACCATCAGCGACTGGTCTTCACGGTTTTCATACAGCGATACCGTGCTGAACTCGGTCTCCTTGATAATATCAAGCAAGCGGAATTTGTCTTTCGGGTCTCTGAAGGCCGCTTTGGCTTCCTGTTTCTGCTCTTTCTTGAGGTGCGCGCCCTTGAAGCTTTTCAGCAGTTTGGCAATCAGCTGTTCAGCGGTGGGCCGCTGGGCGGGGTCTTCTGCCAGGCACTGCATCACGATGTTATCCAGCGCTTTGGGAACCTTTTTGTTGAAGTGTGATGGCGGAGGGAATCCCGGTTTTGGCAGCTTGTTACCGAACATCAGGTAAATGATCACACCCAGGGAGTAGATATCACTTAATTCCGAAGTGTACTGGGCCCCCTGGTGCTGCTCCGGAGCCATGTAAGCCAGGGTGCCCACGGTCAGGCCTTCCTCGGAGCGTTGCTTGAGTTCTGTATCCTCGGAGAATATCCGGGCGATACCAAAATCCACTACCCGGGCGTTGCCTTCCTTGTCGATCAATATGTTGCCGGGCTTGATGTCCCGGTGGATGATGCCGTTCTTGTGGGCGTAGGACAGTGCCTTGGCCACCTGGATAATCAGCCGCAGCTTGCGCCGGTCCGGCAGGCCTTTATCAAGGGCCTCCTTGAGTGTCACCCCTTCAATAAAGTCCATGACAAAGAAGGGCATGCCTTCCCGGGTCAGGCCTTTATCAATCACGCGGATAATATGAGGATGATCAAGACGGGCAACGATCTTGGATTCCCACTCGAACATCTCGCGGGCTTCGGGAGTATCGCTGAGAGCGGACTTCAGTACCTTGATCGCCACTGGCCGGTTCAGCGATGTCTGGATGCCGCGATACAGGACGGCCATGCCGCCTTCCGCGATACGCTCAAGTTGTGAAAAACCTTGCAGCTCCATGCCCCAGCCAATTAACAGAAAGAGAAACAGGAACGGCGCGCATATGGCGCCTTGTCTCTAAAGATTAGCTCGAATTTGGCCGGGCGCAGAAAAAATAGGGGGTACTACCAGAAGTGTTAAATGGTTTTGATAAAAGCCGCTGCTTTTTCTTTAATCAGTTGATTTAACAGTGAAACCTGTTCATCGCTGTCGTTCAGGCAGGGAATATACTGGAAGGATTCGCCGCCGGCTTCCTGAAAAATCTTCCGGTTCTCCTCCTGGATTTCCTCAAGGGTTTCCAGACAGTCCACCGCAAATCCGGGGCAAATGACCTGAATCTTCCGGGTACCGGCTTTGGGCAGAGATTCCATGGTCTTGTCGGTGTAGGGCTGCAGCCACTCTTCACGGCCGAACCGGGACTGGAATGTCAGGCGCCACTGGTCGTCATTCAGGCCCAGTGATTCCGCCAGCAGTTCGCCGGTTTTGTGGCATTCCAGGGGGTAGGGATCGCCCTGGCTGTGGTAGCGCCGGGGGATACCATGAAAGGACATGACCAGCTCGTCCGGCGTTTCCGCCCCCTCGCTGTATCGAACCACCGATTGCTTCAGCGCCTCGATGTAGGCGGGGTGAGCATGGTAATCACGGATAAACAGGATTTCCGGCACATCGGGGCAGGGTTTCAGCTGCTTTGCCAGCGCGTCAAAGGCGGCGGCGGTGGTGGTGGCAGAAAATTGCGGGTACAGGGGCAGTACGATCAGCTTTTTGATGTTTTCCTGGCGCAGCCGTTTGCTGCCCGCCGCAATACTGGGATTGCCATAAGTCATTGCCGGAATAACGGGTACCGGCTGGCCCAGGGATGCGGTTAGCCGGGCCTCCAGTTTTTCTGCCAGGCTTTTGGTGTAGTGCATCAGGGGCGACCCATCCTTCAGCCAGACACTGGCGTAAAGCCGGGCGACCCTGCGGGGCCGGAAGCGCAGAATGATACCGTTCAGGATCAGCCACCATAACCAGCGGGGCGCATCCACCACCCTTTTGTCCCACAGGAATTCAGCCAGGTAACGCCGCACCGCCCCCGGAGTGGGCTCGTCTGGGGTACCCAGATTAACCAGCATGACTGCAAAACGATCTGAATTCTGCTCTTCTGCCACTGTGATAACTGTCCGTAATCTAACGGGATTTCCTGTTCAGGTTGGGGATGAATTGCGAAACAGGTTGTCGCATAATGTGGCCCACAGCGCAACCTGTGTCTACAGAATAGAGGAGTTAAATCGTGCAATTTCCCAAAATCGGCAATATGGCGCCTGCCTTTACGCTGAAAAACCAGAATGACGAGAAAGTCTCACTCAAGGATTTCAAGGGTAAAAAGAATGTGGTGCTTTATTTCTACCCCAAAGCATCCACGCCCGGGTGCACGGTGCAGGCTTGCGGGATCCGTGACACCCGGAAAGACTTCGACAAGCTGGACACGGTGGTGCTGGGGGTCAGTCCCGATCCGGTGAACAAGATCAAGCGGTTTGAAGAGAAACAGTCGCTGAATTTCGATCTGCTGTCGGACGAGGACCACAAGATTGCCGACAAGTACGGGGTCTGGGGCCCCAAGAAATTCATGGGCCGGGAGTTCGACGGCATTCACCGTATTACCTTTATTATCGGCAAGGACGGCCGCCTGAAACACATCATGGAGAAGGTGAAAACCAAAACCCATCACGATGATGTGCTGGCGTATATCCGGGAAAATCTGGATTGAGCGGGTTTTTGGGTTATCCAGTCTGAAGCGGGCAAAAAAAGAGAAGCCGTAAAGGCTTCTCATGGCAGATTTCCTCTAGGAAAGGAATCAAAACGCTGAATTTCCGTTTTGGGGGTTTCAGCTGCGCTCTTGTGGTTTCACTGTGGTGATTTGAGCCTGGTTTGGTAACGCATGCCCCGTCCCTGGAGCCACCCGGTCAGTCCCTTTGGCAGGCGTTGGTTCCCCCCAACGTGTGTTCTGTTATGGGATGTCATTGTAGAGAGATGGTTATCCACTGTATTTAAGGTTATTGTGTAGGATTGTAACGGAGTGTTTTTTAAGCACTTTACGATCTGTCAGCGAGGTTTCCGTCCGGAATGCTTGAATTGGTTCGTTTCGAAAACATTCGTGCTGCCTATGCCCTGGCAGATTATCTGAATGTGCAGGGTATCGACTGTCGGGTGCAGGCCGACGGTTCGGGCGCCATTATTTTGCTGGCGCAGGAAAGCGATCTGCCCCGGGCCCGGGAAGAGCTCAGGGATTTTCTGGATAATCCCATGGACAAAAAATACCTGTCGGCGTCCTGGGAGCAGGCTTCGGGGGAACCTGGGGCACGACCCGAGATTGAAAAGTTCTATCAGAGCGCCAGCAAGGGCTCGCCGGGCCGTTGGCGTCAGACCGGATTGTTCACCAAGCTCGTTATCGGTATTTGTGCGGTGGTGTTCCTGATAACCGCCTTTGGTTCCGACCCGAAAATGGTCCGCTATTTCTTTTTCTTCAATTACGTGGGTCAGATGTACGATCTGTCCCAGGTGTACCGCTGGATTACGCCGGTATTTCTGCATTTTGGCATTTTGCACTTTGCCTTCAATCTGCTCTGGTGGTGGGAGATCGGCTCGATCATTGAACGCTACCAGGGCAGCCGCCGGTTATTGCTGATTTTTATGGTGCTGGCGATTGTTCCCAATTTTGTCCAGTTCCTGGCGGCCGGAAATCGTTTTGGTGGCCTGTCCGGTGTGGTTTACGGCGTGCTGGGGTATGTGTGGATTTACGGGCGTTTGCGTCGCGATCACCCGTTC
Source organism: Ketobacteraceae bacterium (assembly GCA_033722575.1). GTDB lineage: Bacteria > Pseudomonadota > Gammaproteobacteria > Pseudomonadales > Ketobacteraceae. The sequence continues at coordinate 7,425 of JAWVYU010000031.1, forward strand.
CAGTTACGCCCGGCGATTATCTACATGATGGTGGGGTGGATGCTGATCGGTTTCTCGGGGGCTCTGGACAATGTGGTGGGCCCCATGGCCAACGAGGCGCATCTGGCCGGACTGGTGTCCGGGGTTCTGCTGGCGTTGATGTACGCTTCCGGCGACAGCTTCAAACGCGCTAGCCGTAAAAACGGCTAGCAATTTCCTCGTAGTTTGCCACGATGCGGCTCAGATAAGTACCGGTTTCATTGAAGTTTGGCAGGGTGCCGTACCTTGTGTAGAGTGCTTCGTCGGTCCAGGTCCGGGAAAGTCCTGCGTTATAGGCTGCCGCGGCGGAAAGAATATTGCCCTGCCGTACCCGCAGGGCATTGGCCAGCATGTGCACCATGGCATAGATGGGTTTTTTGTAGGTTAAGCGTTCGTCAAACTGAACAAAGAAATCCGTGTGCCGGAAAATATCGCGTTCACCCAGTTCCGTGATATTGGCCTCCACATAATTCAGGTAGTCACTTCGAGCCTGGCGGATTTTCTGATTGATTTCCTCTAACTGGCGGTTTCGCTCAATCTGCGCGGCCGCGGGTTTTTTTCCGTTTTTACCGTTGGCCAGCCATTCCAGCGCCGTATCGAGATCAAAGGTAACCGCATCACTGGTGGCCTTGCGCATGCGGCTGCGTTCGCTGATCAGGTCATGGTACCGGTTCAGTGAGTCCGCCAGTTCTGGCTTGCGATAGGGTGGTTTATGGTGGGCCGGCAGGCTGCCTGCAATCACCATGTCGTAGCCGCGGGTTGCTGTTCCGGGCATGAACTGGCAGATTCCTGCTGCCAGGGAAGCTGACATGGCAAATTCGCAGAACAGGGATTCTGCCATGATCTGGGACATCACCCAGACGGGGTCTATAGAGTGCAGAGAACGGTGTTCCTGAATGGCCAGGTCAACCCAGTACAGGATATTGGTGATCCTTTTCTCAAAATCGATTTTTTCAAAAGGCTGTTCCCAGAACTGCAGTGTCATGTTGCTGTAGTGGGTTTCCAGGGTATCCAGCACCGCCTGAGTCAGGCGAAAACGCGCTTCAACCGACAACCGCTCAGAGTCGTCTTTTTACAGCAGAAAGCGGAATGGCTGGGCCTGAGCAAGGTGAGTGGTGCCAAGCACTGAGCCCAACAGGAGACTGTGCAATAACTGCCTGCGGTGCATGAGCTGGCCTGACCTCCGACAAAACAGGGGATTCCGGTATTTTTTTATTCCCGTGAGCTACTTATATCATATCGTTGAGTGGTCAGTAACTCGGGCAAGCGGCCCCCGTTAGGCTAAACTGATAATCTTCACTGGTGTAAAATCGCGATAGTTGGCCCTATGGCCTGTCTATGAGTTATAGATCAAACATATCCATTCTGAACACTACCTGGCGGGGGGCTTTCCTGCTGGCAATGGTGTTGGCTTGTGGATGGCTTTTGCCCGGCGGGGCCTGGGCTTTGGGCAAAGAGATCCCGCTTCATTCCCTGGCTTACCTTAACGACCCCGGGAGCGACTTTAAGCCTGAGACGCTGTTGAATACCCGTCAGGATTGGGTTGCTGCCGGAGGCGACAATCTGAATCTGGGTTTTACCTCTGATGTGGTCTGGGTGCGTTTTTTCGTGGATCCCCGGTCCGCAGAGGGAGAAACCCTGCTGGAAATAGCGAATCACAAGATTACCCATCTGCAGTTGTATGTTGCCCGGAAAGGGGATGCTGCCCACTGGCAGGTCCGGCAGTCTTTTGTGGCATCTGACAGTCTGCCGTTGTCGGAGCGCGTCTACCCGCACCGGCATTTTATTTTCCCGCTGGCGCTTTCCCCGGACAGGGAAAGCCAGGTGCTGCTGCGGATAGAAAATGATTACCCTGTGAGGCTGCCCCTGAACCTGATGCAGGAGGCAGCTTTCCATCAGCGCGATGTGGACCGTACTTTATTCCACGGTTTCTATTTTGGCACCGTGCTGATTATGGCGTTTTATAACCTGTTTATATATTTCTATGTGAAAGACAAAAGCTACGCTACCTATGTGATTTTTATCGTGCTGTTTTCTGCCATTGTGGCGGTAGACAAAGGGCTGGCGTCGCAATATCTGTGGCCGGGACACATGGAGCACGATTTCCGCATCTATGTAGTGCTGGTAGCTCTGGGCGCTGCCTCCAGCGTTTGGTTTACAGTGAATTTTCTCTCGCTCCGCGAGCATGCGCCTCGTATGCTGAAGGGCTTTTACGGGTTGATGACCTTCTGGCTGGTGCTCGCGGCAGTGGCCATCGCGCTGCCCTCGAAATGGGTGTTGATGGTGGAAATGATTGTGCTCCTGCCCGGCGGTGCGGCATTGCTGTGGGCGGGTATATACAGTTGGCAGAAAGGGGTGGCGGCGGCGCCTTACTACTGCATATCCTGGTGCGTGGTGATTTTCGGGGTGTTTATTTATGCCTGCTATCTGCTGGGCCTGCTGCCGGTGTCCCTTGTAACGGAATACTCCCTTCAGGTAGGTAATATCATTGAGGCAACCCTGCTATCGCTTGGCCTGGCTCACCGCATCAAGGAACTGGATCGCGAGAAGCAGCTGGCAGATGCGAAATCGGAAGCCAAGAGTGAATTCCTGGCCACCATGAGTCATGAAATTCGCACGCCCATGAACGGTATTCTGGGTATGGCGCAGCTTTTGAGAGATACCCGGCTGACCCAGCAGCAGGTCAGCTACCTGAATACCATTCTGGGGTCCGGTCAGACCCTGCTGACGGTGCTCAACGATATTCTGGATTATTCCAAAATCGAGGCCGGCAAACTGGATATGGAGCATATTCACTTCAATGTCAGGCGGCTGGTGGATGAAACAGCCGGCGTATTCGCGGTAAAAGCCACGGAAAAAGGGATCTATTACAACACCTACGTGGCACCCCGGGTGCCTATCAAGATCAAGGGCGACCCCACTCGGGTCCGGCAGATTCTGACGAACTTCCTGAGCAACGCATTCAAGTTTACCAATACCGGCAGGGTTACGATTTATGTGAAGCGAGGTCTTGAAATGAATCAGTTGCGGTTTGAGGTGCACGACTCCGGCATTGGTATTCCCCAGGATAAACTGGCCAGTGTGTTCGAGGAATTCAGCCAGGCCGACAGCTCCACCAGCCGGCAATATGGCGGCACCGGCCTGGGATTGCCCATATCCAGACGGCTGGTGGAAATGATGGGAGGCAGTATCGGCGTTGACAGTGTGATGGGGCGGGGATCGGTGTTCTGGTTCAGCCTGCCCATTGAGGGTGAAATTCCCTTTGACCGCATGCCCGACAGAAAAGATGTACCGTCCATGGAGAAATTCCGGTTCTTGCAGTTATCCCCCGATGAAGAGTTTCTGTCCCAGACCAGGGCCTACAGCGAATTCTGGAAGTTTGGCCTGGTAACCAAACATTCCATTCATGGGGCGGTGAGCGAGATTGATCCCTCAGAGCCACCGTTTGATTATCTGATTGTGGATCAGTATTGCGAGGATTTTTCCTACGAGGCGGTAAGCCGTGAATTGATGCAGCAGCCATGGGCCAAAGGGGCCCAGCCGATTCTGACCATGAAGCCGGGTTCCGACCGGCTGGCCTTCGAGCAGCTGAAACCGGCTCCCTGGATTGAAGAGTACCCGGTCAGCATTACCCGTATTCAATTCCGTTTCCTGGGCAAACAGGGTGTAAAGCTGAAACAACCCACCAGCGCGGACCTGTCCCAGAGCTTTGCCAACATGCGGGTATTGCTGGTGGAGGATAATCCGGTCAACGCCAGAGTGGCCGTTGCGTTTCTGAAAAAGCTGGGCATAAAGCCCAAGGCAGTGGACAGTGGGGAAGAGGCACTGGAGCTGGTTTGCCATGAGAAACGGGACTTCGACCTGATTCTGATGGATTGTGAAATGCCGGGTATTGATGGCTATACCACTTCCCGGCATATTCGTGACTGGGAATTGCTGCACCATCAGGAGCCGGTGAGGATCTGTGCGTTGAGCGCCCATGCCATGGATGCCCACCGCACCAAATGCCTGGATTCCGGCATGAATGATTTCCTTACCAAACCCCTGGTATTTGAAGAGTTACGCCAGAAGGTGGCCCAGGCTTTTGCGGAAACCCGGATAGAGCAGTCCGCCGATTAGCGGAGGGGCAGCGCTGCCTACCACTCCCCGGTATTTTCCATGGAAGCCCAGGGTTCCTGTGGTGCCAGTGCCTCGCCTTTCTGGAGCAGTTCAATGGAGATGTTGTCCGGCGAACGCACAAAAGCCATGTGCCCGTCCCGAGGGGGGCGGTTGATGGTAACACCACCGTCCATCAGTTTCTGACAGAGCTCATAAATGTTGTCCACCCGATAGGCCAGATGCCCGAAATTGCGCCCACCGGTATAGTCTTCGGGATCCCAGTTATAGGTCAGCTCTATCATGGGAGCCTTGTCAGACCGGGCACGCTCAGCATCCTCAGGCGCGGCCAGAAAAACCAGGGTAAAGCGGCCTTTTTCATTGTCATGGCGCCTGATTTCCACCAGGCCCAGAAGCTCGCAGTAAAAGTGAAGGGATTCCTCAATATCGCTTATGCGCACCATGGTGTGAAGGTATTGCATGTTGGCCTCCTTGATCCGTTGATTTCTCCGGGGTTTGATCCCGCAAATGCTGCAGGCCTTTCCGGTAAAGCAGCCAGGACATGATACCAGCCCCCAGATTGCCCAGTAAGGCGCCCGTCAACAAACCCTCGATATCTGCCAGCATGGCCCCCAGCCACAGAAAGGGCAGATAGCAGGCAAACAGTCGCAGGCAGGAGATGGTTAATGCCCGCATTGGCAGGCCCATGGCATTGCACACCGATACCATGATCATGCAGGTTCCCAGAGCACCGTAGCTCAGCGGTACTCGCAACAGATAATCTTTCAGAATGGCACTGACCGAATCGTCGTCGGCGAACAGGTCGGATACCGGGCCGGAGGTGGCCAGCCAGAGAAGGGCGATGGCCAGTTGCCATAGCAGCACGAAACCTACAGCAGTTTTCACCAGGGAGCGGATTTTGTCTATTTCACCGGCCCCAAGGTAACGCCCTACCATGGGGGGCATGGACATGGTGAGGGCCAGCACCACCACGATGGAAAAGAATTCCATGCGGGTGCCCAGGCCCCAGGCGGCAACGGCAGAGGCGCCAAAACCGGCTACCAGGGCGGTGGCCAGAGTGGCGCTGATGGCAGGCAACAGCTGGCTGATCATGGCCGGCCCCATGATCTGGCCCAGCCGGGCAGCGGCGTGGCGCACGGAAAAGCCCGCAAACCGGAAACTGAACCAGTGGCGGCGCAGCAGTTTGGGATAGACCACCATGGCCCCCAGCAAAAACGAACACAGGGTGGCCAGAGCGGCGCCCGGCAGGCCAAAATCCAGCACAAAGATAAACACCGGGTCCAGCGCGATATTGATCAGGCTGGTGGCCACCATCACCATTCCCGGCAGCAGCGTGTTGCCATGGGCCCGGCACAGGCTGTAACCAAAATACAGCATGGCACCCACCCAGGCGCTGCACAGCCAGGGAATCCAGAAGCGGTCGATCACCGGCAGCAGGCTGCTGTCTGCCCCCAGGGCAATAACTATGGGATGCCGGAAGGCCCAGAGCAGCAGGCACAGCAGCGCAATCAGCGCGGCGCCGATCATCAGCACAACCCCGCCCAGCCGGGCGGCATCTTCAGTATTGCCGCGCCCCAGGGTTTGGGAAATAACGGCCGTGGTGGCAATGCCCAGGCCCACCTGTATGCCGATCACGCCCTGATACATGGGGATGGTGAAGCCCAGCGCAGCCAGGGGCTCTACGCCGAGCTGGCCAATGAATATGCTGTCCACCAGCTGAAAACTCATCAGCGACAGTACCCCGAACAGCATGGGCCAGGTCATTTTTATGAGCTGCACAGCCTGGCTGGGTTGGTCAGAATCCTTGTGGATAGCGGTCATGGCGCTCCCTGAGATTGAGTGGATCGCAAGTGTAGCACGAAGCCGCTACAGGCCGGGCGGAAGTCACTGTTTCACCCTTTGCACAATCTGCCACCAGTTGGCCTGGCTTATTGCCGGGGCGACATTGCAGATCCGTGGGGCAGGGCACATACTGAATATTTCAGGCTTTTGTTGCAGAAGCCGCCCGTTAACCTCATTGAGGACTGAGCGTGGAATCCCGAAGCGTAAAAACCATTGCCGACGCCAAAGCACTGCTGGAAAAAAGACAGCTGTCCCATGTCAAAGTGGGCGTATTTGACATGGACGGGGTATTGCGGGGCAAGTACATGTCGCGGGAAAAATTCCTGTCCGCCCTGGACAGCCATTTCGGGTTTTGCGATGTGGTGCTCGGATGGGATCTGCAGGATCAGCTTTATGACAATGTGACTTATACCGGCTGGCACACAGGGTACCCGGATGCCCCTACACGGATCCTGCCGGACAGCTGCCGGGAGCTTCCCTTTGAGGACGATGGGCTGTTCTTTCTGTGCGAGTTTGCCGGTGGGGCAGAGGCGATCTGCCCCCGGGGCGTGCTCCGGCGGGTACTGGCGCGTGCCCGGGAGCAGGGCCTGCAACTTTACGCCGGCTTTGAGTACGAGTTTTTTGTTTTTAACGAAACCCCGCAAAGTATTCGCGAAAAAAACTACCGGAATCTGCAGCCCATGGCGCCCGGTGAATTCGGCTATTCGGTGATTCGCAACAGCGTAGGCAGCGATACCTACCGGGCGATCCTGCAGCTGGCAGACACCATGGACTTTCCCCTGGAAGGACTCCATGAAGAAACCGGGCCCGGGGTGCTGGAAGCAGCCATCGGCTATGATGAGGCCCTGGCCGCTGCCGACAAGGCCGGCCTGTTCAAAACCTTTGTGAAAATCGATGCCCAGCGCAGGGGCCAGCTGGCTACCTTCATGGCGAAATGGTCGCCGGACTATCCGGGACAGAGTGGCCATATTCACATTTCCGCGAAAGACAGCAGCGGTAAAGCGCTTTTCCATGACCCCACGCAGCCGGGCAATATGAGCGAGCTGATGCAGCACTTTGTGGCGGGGCAGCAGCAACTGATGCCCGAGCTGCTGGCCATGATTGCGCCCACGGTGAATTCCTACCGCCGCCTGATCCCCGGCTTCTGGGCACCCACGGAAGCCAGCCTGGGAATTGATAACCGCACCTGTGCACTGCGGGTGATTCCCGGGGAAGCAAAGTCACAGCGCATGGAGTTCCGCGTTGCCGCGTCGGATGCCAATCCCTATATCGTACTGGCAGCCGCCCTGGCCTCGGGCCTGTGGGGGATTGAAAACAAGCTGCAACCCCAGGGCTGGGTAACAGGAAACGCCTATGAACAGGACTTTCCGGATGCCCTGAAGCTACCGCCCACCCTGTGGGATGCGGCTCAGCGCCTGAAGCAGTCTGCGGTTGCCAGAGACCTGTTTGGCGATGCCTTTGTTGATCATTTTGCTGCCAGTCGCGAATGGGAAGAGCGGGAATTCCGTCGCCATATTTCTGACTGGGAGCTTTCCCGTTATTTCGAAATTATCTGATAACCAACCGCGCGGCGCTTACAGGAGCAGTTGAGTGGACAGCTTTGATACCATTTCTCCCATTGATAACCGCATATTGCTTACCACCTCCTATGCAACAGAGTCCGAAATTCAGGGGGCACTGAAACTGGCCGGACGGGCCCAGGCCCGGTGGCGCCAGACGTCACTCAAGGAGCGGGCAGAAATCTGCCGCAAGGCACTCAGTTATTTCTCTGACAATGAAGCGGACATCAGCCGGGAAATTACCCTGCAAATGGGCAGGCCGATTCGATTTGGTCCGGGGGAAATCGCGGGCCTGCAGGAACGCGGCCATTACATGATCGAGATTGCCGAGCGAGGTCTGGCGGATCTGGATTTTGGTGACAAAGCGGGTTTCAAACGCTACATACGTCGCGAACCTGTGGGTCTGGTATTCGTGCTCGCGCCCTGGAATTACCCTTACCTGACCGCGGTGAACTCCATTATTCCGGCCATTATGGCGGGTAACGCCGTGTTGCTGAAGCACTCGGCGCAAACGCCCCTGTGTGCAGACCGGTTTTACCAGGCGTTTCAGTCTGCCGGCCTGCCGGAGGGGGTGTTTCAGTACCTGCAGCTGAGCCATGCCCAGATGGCTTCGCTGATTCAGTCACCGGGAGTTCATTATGTGGCTTTCACCGGGTCTGTGGAAGGCGGAAGAAAAGTGGAAACCGCCGCCAGTGGCCGCTTTATAGGAGTAGGGCTGGAGCTGGGGGGCAAAGATCCCGCCTATGTGAGAGCCGATGCGGATCTGGAATACAGTATCGAAGGGCTGGTAGACGGTGCGTTCTTCAACTCTGGTCAGAGCTGTTGCGGAATCGAGCGCATCTATGTGGCGGATGCCCTGTACGACCGCTTCGTGAAGGGGTTCGTGGCCCGGGTGGAAGAGTATGTGCTGGGGGATCCACTGGATCAGGCCACCACCCTGGGGCCCGTGGTATCAGTGAAAGCGGCAGATGCCATCCAGACACAGATCGAGGCGGCCATTGCCGCCGGTGCCGAGCCTTGTGTTCATGCCGACCGTTTTTCCCAGCCCACCGATGTGGGCCATCGCAATTACATGGTGCCGCAGGTGCTGGTGAATGTGAATCATGACATGGCGATCATGCGGGAGGAAACCTTCGGGCCGGTAGTGGGGATCATGCCGGTCAGTAACGATCAGGACGCCATCCGGCTGATGAACGACAGCCCTTACGGGTTAACGGCCTCCCTGTGGACCCGGAATCTTGGTGATGCCGAAAAACTCGGTCAGCAACTGCAGACCGGCACCGTGTTCATGAATCGCTGCGATTACCTGGATCCGGCGCTGGTATGGACAGGGGTAAAGAACACCGGCAGAGGGGGCACCCTGTCGGAACTGGGGTATCACAGCCTGACGCAGCCCAAATCCTATCACCTTAAATTTGATATCAACGGTTGAGTATGATGAATCAAACGGTTCCCGGACATTCCTTTACCGGACGATGGAATTACCCCACCCCTATCGTATTTGCCCCTGGTGAGGTGGAGCGGCTGCCGGATCACTGTGTTGCCCTGGGCATAAAAAATCCCCTGCTGGTGACCGACAGTGCCCTTGCCGGTCTGCCGTTTTTCCGGGACTGGCTCACCCGTCTGGAAAATGCGGGCTTTCGTTTCCGGCTGTTTTCGGACGTTAAACCCAATCCCACCGGTACCAATGTGCAGGAGGGTGTCAACGTGCTGCGTCAGCATCACTGTGACGGGGTGGTAACCATTGGCGGCGGCAGCGGTCTGGATGCCGGCAAGGCCATAGCCGTGATGGCCCATCAGACCATTGACCTGTTTGATCTGGAAGATGTGGGTGATAACTTTTTACGGGCCGATGAAACGGCCATGGTGCCCTGTATCGCCATTCCCACCACCGCCGGCACCGGTTCCGAGGTGGGCCGTGCCTCCGTGATTGTGGATGAGCAGGTAAAGGTGAAAAAAATCATCTTTCATCCGCGCATGCTGCCGGGCCTGGTGATTGCCGATCCACAGCTGACCTTTGGTTTGCCAGCCCACCTGACCGCTGCCACGGGCATGGATGCCTTTATTCACAGTTTTGAAGCCCTGAGTTCCCCGGGGTTCCACCCCATGGCGGACGGGATCGCGGTGGAGGGAATGCGTCTTATATGGCAATGGCTGGAAACCGCCTGCCAGGAGCCTGACAACCTCCCGGCCCGCAGCCAGATGCTGGTGGCGTCAAGCATGGGGGCCACCGCCTTCCAGAAAGGCCTGGGGGCAGTTCACGCCCTGGCGCACCCACTGGGGGCGCTGTACGACAAGCACCATGGCCTGCTGAATGCTATTCTGTTGCCCTATGTGGTTCAGGCGAACCGGCGGGCGATTGAGGACAAGGTGTGCTACCTTGGTCGCTGCCTGGGTATTGGCGATCATTCCTTTGCAGCGTTTTTTGAATCGCTGCTGGATTGGCGACAACGGCTGGGAATACCCGCTACACTGGCAGACATTGGTATCGACGGCGACGAGGCCGACAAGGTGGCGGCCATGGCGATTGCTGATCCTTCTGCCGGGGGCAATCCCATCCCCTTTGCGCAGGGCGATTACCAAACCATTTTTCTGGCAGCAGTGGAAGGCAGGATTCAATGAGTCTGAAAATCGGCATTCTGGAAGCAGATCATGTGGTGGAGCACCTGCGGGTGGTTCACGGGTCTTATCCGGAAATGTTCACCGGTTTATTGCAGGGGGTGGATCCCGATATCGTCTGCGACAGCTTTGCGGTCATCGACGGCGAGTACCCCGGCGACCTCCGCGGGTATGATGGCTTTCTGATTACCGGCAGCCGGTACAGCGCCTACGACAGCGAAACCTGGGTAGCCAAGCTGATCGCTTACGTTAAAAACCTGTACAAGGCCCGTAAACCCCTGGTAGGGATTTGCTTTGGGCACCAGATCATTGCCCAGGCACTGGACGGTGCCGTGGAGCGTGCCCGCCAGGGCTGGGCGGTGGGAGCCAGCAAGAGCCGTTTGTATTACCGCCCCCAGTGGATGAAGTCCCTGCCCGCCAATAATGAATTCACCCTGCTGGTGAGCCACCAGGATCAGGTGGTCAAACTCCCGAAACACGCTGCGCTTCTGGCGGGCAGCAGTTTCTGCCCCAATGCCATGTATCAGCTGGGGGAAACCATTCTGACCTTTCAGGGGCACCCCGAATTCAGCAAGGCCTATTGTCTGGGGCTGATGGATATGCGCAGGGGGCAGCTGGGGGAAGCGGTTTACAAAGAGGGCGTTAAGTCCCTCAACGAAACCAGCGACAGTGACCTGATTGCCCGCTGGATCGTTGAGTTCTTCCTGTATAACAAGCATCACTAGCTGCCTGGTGTCAGGTACCCGGTTCAGGTGTCGGGTTTCCGGGTAAGGCAGCCCAGATCCCACCAGGCTGTCAGTGTCTGGATTTTCCCCTCAGGATTGAAATCAAACACCTCCCGCACATGCAGTGACTGGGTTTCTTCAGGGCTGGCCATGTGCATGGTGAAGTCTGCCATTACCGAGTCTCCGCATACCACCAGCTGATGAATCTCGGGGGTTAATTCGGCCCCCGATGCTTCGATCATTTCCCAGAAAGCCCGGATATTGGCAATACCATCGAAACCCGGCGAATTGGCGGGATCAGCAAAGAACGCATCCTCTGCAAACAGGCGTTGCCTGGCATCCAGATCACGCTTCGGAAAACTCTGCAGATACTGCTTCACTTTGGTTTCCAGTTGCTCGCGACTGTGGCTGGCGGTAATGGTGTGATATAGCTGCGCGATTCCGGACATCGTCTATGCCTCCGCTGCGGGGTTGCCGGGGGTATGTTGATTCAGGGCTTTTAATATCAGGTCGCCCAGCTTATCCGGTTCATCTTCCTGAAGGAAGTGGCCGCAGTCGGGCAACGCTGTGACGGTAGCCTGGGGAAGATCCCGGGCCACCCGGGCCATGGTTTTACTGATATCCGGCAGCACATAATCATTGGCACCGTAGATACAGGTAACGGGCACCGTCAGGGTGGGCAGGACACGCTCCACTTCGAGGTTGGCTTTGGGGTCCAGGTGGCGCACTGATGTCAGCAGGCAATGGCGGGCGGCGGGATCATGGTAAGTATTGGCATAGTGCGTTTTGACGTCCTGGCTGAGCTTTTTCCGGGTGCCCAGGCCCAGAATCCGGCGCAGGGTGGACGGCCGGGTCATCCAGCGGCTGATGCCAGGCAGAAACGTCATCAGCACAAACAGCTTTGCGGACCAGTTGAGTTTGGAGTACACCAGCGTGTTCAGCAGCACCAGATGGCGCAGTTTGTCCGGGTGCCTGGCGGCCCAGATCAGACCTATGGGCCCTCCCAGATCATGGACCACCAGGTTCACCCCGCGGGCGCCCACGGCGGCCAGAAAGCCTTCCAGGTATTGTGTCCAGAAATCGTGGTTGAAGCGAATGTCCCGGGGTTTGTCGGATTGTCCATAGCCCGGCAGGTCCAGGGCAATGGTCCAGTGGCCGGTGCCCAGCTTCGGCAGAATGTTGCGCCACAGATAGGACGATGTGGGCCAGCCGTGAACCAGCAGCGTCAGGGTGCGGTCCTGATCCGGCGCGCCGCTCTCCAGATAATGGGTATGGATGCCGTTAACATCAACCTGGCGGCTGACGGTGGCCCGGGGTGTTTGCTGTGCGCTCATAAGGGTCTCCTTGGGTGTTCCTTACTGGTTTCGTTGCTTTTCACTGCTGATTGCACCACGCTTGGGGAGATGAGGCGTCCGTCCCGAGCGGGCCGGACTTCCCCGCAGCGCCCCTTGCTGCTAATGTAACGGTTTATCCGGTGTGCAGGAGGCTAGCCGTTGGAACGCCACATACAGCGATTTGTGAATGAATGGAGCGCCCTGAAGGATCAGGATGTGCTGGAATTCCTGCGGGACAGCATGCCTTATGTATCCGGCAGCAATCTGCCCCTATCGCAACTCAACCAGTTCCTTGATTTCGTCAGTGCAAGTTACCGTGAAGTGCGTCTGGAGCTTCAGGATGAGGTGATATCCCACAACGGCCGAACCGCGGCGCAATGGCAGCTGGTTTGCGCCCGCCCCGGCAGTGGACTGGTGATTCCCGAGTCAGTGGCGGTGAGAGGATCTGATTTTATCCGGTCCTCGGGGGGCATGATCCGCGATCTGGATGTGTATTTTGACTTTAACGATGTGGCAGCCATGCAGCGCATGCTGACCCCCGCCACTCTTAAGCCGGACCCCTCCGTCGCCGTACTCAGGCCGCCCCGGCCTGAATACCGGAAATCCGGCCTGTCCACAGCCGCTATGGAGGCGATTGCCGCCCGGCTTACGGAGGCCCTGAGCCGTGATTGCCTGTACCGGGAAAACGATCTCAACCTGCCCAAACTGGCAGCCTGCCTGAATGTGCGGCCGGATTATCTGTCTCAGGTGATCAGTCAGCGATTCGGGTCCGGTTTTTATCAGCTGATTTCCGGCTATCGTATCGCAGAGGCAAAACGCCTGCTGCTGCAGGAACCCCGGCAGGCGGTGGTGGATATCGGTTTTGCCGTGGGTTTCAATTCCAAGTCGGTTTTTTACAGCGAATTCCGTAAACAGGTGGCCATGACGCCGGCAGGCTATCGCAAACAGCATCTGGCCCCCGGATCTCTGGCGGGATCCAGGACCCGTTCCTGACATAGAGCCTGGCTAGTCGCTATCCAGATCGTACAGGCGGAATCTGCTCAGCTTTACACCGGGAGGAGGGGGCATATCCTCCGGCACAAAATAGTCCGGCACCAGGGCATTGCCCGGCACCACGCTGTATTTTTCCAGATCCCGTTCCCCTTCCTGATAGAGCAGACTGTCGTCGATACAGAACCTGCCGGTAAATTCCCGGGCGTTTTTGCTAATGATCCTGCAGGCGGCTTCGGCCATGATCTCCGGTTTTCGGAACTCGGAACGCAGCTCCGCGCCGCCGTGCACCACCGCGGCGGCTGATTCAATACCCACCCTTGGCCACAGGCTGTTGACCGCGATGCCATCGGGTCTGAATTCTGAGGACCAGCCCAGGGTATACAGGCTCACGGCATATTTGGATACCGAATAGGGTGCGGTGTATCTGAACCAGACCGGTCGCATATCCAGTGGCGGGGACAGATTGAGGATGTGGGGATTGCCGGATTGCTTCAGGTAAGGGTAACAGGCGGAGGTGACCAGATAGGTGCCCCGTTCATTGATATCGAACAACAGATCATGGCGCTTTGCCGGGGTTTCCATGGAGTGGCCGATCCAGAATGCTGCGGCATTATTGATGCAGATATCGATACCCCCAAAGGTCTCCACCGCTTTTTCCACGGCATGCTTCACGGCGGTTTCATCGCGGACATCCATTTCCAGTGGCAGGGCGCGGCCCCCGTTCTCCGTTACCGCCTGCGCGGTTTCGTAAATGGTGCCGGGAAGTGTGGGGTGGGGGCTGGCGGTTTTTGCGCATATCACCACATTGGCGCCATCCTGCGCCACCCGTTTCGCAATGGCCAGGCCGATGCCCCGCGATCCACCGGTGAGAAAGACGGCTTTTCCTGTTAACGCTGCCATATTGTAGCTCCTGAAAATATGAGTGATTAATCAGTCATTTTTTGTTAAAGTCAAACCCCAGATGAAAGGGCGGAAACTATGGGGTGATACCTTTCCAGAATGTCTCGAATCCGATAGTAATCAGCTGCTCCCGGGCTTTTTTGCCGGGCAGCCTTCCGGGGTGGCTGAGAAGTTGCCGTATCACGCTGTTGGATGAGCTGCTCAGAAAAGCGGCCAGAAACGACACCGGGTAATCAGCAATTTCCCCTTGTTTAATACCTTCCTTAAAGGTTTTGACGGTAAACTGATTCAGGTCTACAACCTGGCGTTTCACAGAATGGCTGATCCGGCTGGCCACTTCCAGTTGTGCGATAATGGCGTGTTTTCCGGGGTTTTCAAGATTCCAGCGAATGTAGCTGTCCCAGATCAGTTTCAGGCGGGTTCTGACGTCGGTGTCTTCCGGAGTATTACCATAAATGGTTATCGCAATTTCCCGTTCCAGCTCCAGAAACAGCTCGTTGATCAGCTCATCCTTGGTGGAGAAATACCGGAACAGGGTGCCCGTCGCGATGCCTGCCTCCCTTGAAATGTTGGCGGTAGACGTGTTCCAGAAGCCGTTTTCCTCGAACAGTTTAATGGCGGCTGCAATGATTCTCTGCCGTTTGTCGGGCATTGCTGTATTCCTGTTAATGAGTGACTGATCAATCATTATTGAACAGGGCGCGGGAGTCAACCGGTATCCGGGTAGGCCGGCTATTATCTGTGACTGGCTGGAGAGGATGAGTTCTTTGCAGTGGTGCCGGTGAGAAGATAAAGGTATCGGCGAGAAAATAAAAATGGTGCCCCCGACAGGATTCGAACCTGTGACCTACCCCTTAGGAGGGGGTCGCGCTATCCAGCTGTGCCACGGGGGCAATGGCGCCACATTCTAAGCATTCCGGCAACGGCTGTCTAATCGGATTGCCCCCCAGTGCCTTGATTTTGTTCCGGAAAGCCGGTGGATAGTGCCACAGGGCTGGGGAGTCCTGCCAGATTTTGCGCAACCCTTACACGAACGCTAAAAATTCTGAACAATACGGTCAGTGACGCCCCATCGGGGCACACTTACACTCCGTTTTGCCCTATAGTTAGGGTTCCCCTTTGAAGAGAAATCAACATCCTGAAGGTAATTCTATGGATACGAAGCTAACCCCGGAAGACTTGGCGTTTCGCGACGAGGTTCGTGCGTTTCTGGATGCCAATGTAACGGACGAAGTGCGTCAGGCGACCGTTGGTGGTGCCGTGGACCCCAAGATCATGGTTCAGTGGCAGAAAAAGCTTTACGAGCAGGGCTGGATTGCGCCCAACTGGCCGAAGGAATATGGCGGCACCGGCTGGACGGTTACGCAGAATTATATTTTTGATACCGAGTGTGCCATGGCCGGGGCACCCGCAGTGGTTCCCTTTGGCCTGAAAATGGTAGGACCGGTGATCTATACCTTCGGATCCGACGAGCAGAAAGAGCGTTTTCTGCCGGATATTCTGCAGAGTAACGTATGGTGGTGTCAGGGTTACTCTGAACCCGGCGCCGGTTCGGATCTGGCGGCATTGCAGACCAAAGCCGAGCGCGATGGCGACCATTACATCGTGAACGGCCAGAAAATCTGGACCACCTATGCCCAGTATGCCGACTGGATTTTCTGCCTGGTGCGCACTGACTTCGAGGCCAAAAAACAGGAAGGCATTTCCTTCCTGCTGATCGATATGAAAACCCCCGGCATCGAAGTGCGCAAGATCGATTCCATTGACAATCAGCATTCCCTGAATGAGGTTTTCTTCGATAACGTCAAAGTGCCGGTGGAAAACCGGATTGGCGAGGAAAACAAGGGCTGGACCTATGCCAAGTACCTGCTCACCCATGAACGCACCGCCATTGCCGGTGTGCCACAATCCAAGCGGGCGATTCAGAAACTGCGTGAAATGGCGTCCAAAGAGTTATCGGGCGGCGAGCCGCTGATTAATGACCCCATGTTTCAGGCCAGGCTGGCCAGGATCGAGATTGATCTGATGGCGCTGGAATACACCGAGCTGCGGGTTATTTCCAGCGTGGCGGCCGGGGGTGCTCCCGGTCCGGAATCTTCCATTCTGAAAATCAAGGGCACGGAAATACAGCAGGCAGTGTCCGAGCTGGCGGTGGAAGCCTGCGGCCATTACGCGCACATGCTGAATACGGGCGAGCCTGTGGGTAATGATTATGCCTGGTCTGTGTCTGCCAAGTATTTATACGGCAGGGCAGCCACAATTTACGGTGGCTCCAACGAAGTGCAGAAAAACATCATCGCAAAAATGGTACTGGGTTTATAGGAGGCGACCATGGATTTTTCTTACAATGACGAGCAAAACATGCTCAAAGACAGCGTCGCCAGATTCATTCAGAATGATTACGGCTACGAAGCGCGACAAAAGCTGATTAAAACCGAGCTGGGTTACAGCCCCGATCACTGGAAAACCTTTGCGGAACTGGGCTGGTTATGCGTGCCTTTCAGTGAAGAGGACGGTGGCATTGGTGGTGGCCCCGTTGAAACCATGATTCTGATGGAAGAGTTTGGCAAGGGCCTGGTGGTTGAGCCGTTCTTCCCCACTGTTGTATTGTCCGGTGCCTTGCTGAGCCGGGCCGCCAGTGCCGAACAGAAGGCAGACATCATTGGCGGGATTATTGAAGGTTCAAAGGTGGTGACTGCGGCTTACGCTGAACCGGCCGCCCGTTATGATCTGAACCATGTGGAAACCACGGCGAA
>JAWVYU010000032.1:0-24010 GCA_033722575.1 Ketobacteraceae bacterium
CGCTTGTCTGAGGATTCGGTACTGGCTCGCGAGCAGGGAGTCGTGAACCACGCTTCACAGGAATTTTACCGGGATCGCTGGCGTTTAAGGTTCATTCCCGAGATCGAGGCACGCTTTCGCAAGTTGCATGCGAGAAAGCAGAAACGCTATACGCGCCTGCTGCTTACCGTGCTGATCATACTCTATGTGCTTTTCGGCGCCTGTGATTATTACATTCTCGGTGAAGATGTGCTGCCGGTGTGGGCAATTCGCTATCTGATCGGGTTGCCCGGTCTGTTGTTCTGCTACGTGGTGTTACGTACCCGCTGGGTAGAGCGCTTTTATCAGGGTTACCTGGTATTTGCCCTGGCCCTTGTGGTGATTACCACCTACTGGATGCTGCTGATGGTTTCAGGCGACGCGTACCATCTGTATACCAGCAGCATACTGGCAATGGTCATGGGTGGACTCACGCTTACCCGCATCGGATTCATCGGCGCCCTGGCCACGGCGGTGATCTATATCCTGGCGTCGGTGTACACCCAGTATGCGATTAACGGGCTGGACAAAGCAGCGGTTTATTACCTCTTGTTGGGCTTGTGGGCAGTGATGTTCTGCGTGGTGTCAGCTTTTTCCTATGAAAAATCCAACCGCAAGGAATTCCTGCAAAGAATTCTGATTCAGAGAAAGAACAATCAGCTGAAAAAAGCCAATGAACGACTGAAAAACCTGGTGGATGTTGACGCGCTCACGGGCATATCCAACCGGCGTCATTTTGATCGGGTGCTGGATGAGGAGTGGCGCAGGGCCAAGCGCCGGCACTATCCTTTGGCACTCTTGATGGTGGATATTGATTTTTTCAAGGCCTATAACGACGGCTTTGGCCACATAAAGGGCGACAAGTGCCTGCGGAAGGTGGCTCAGAACTTACTGTCACAGGCCAGGCGTCCCGGTGATCTGGTGGCACGCTATGGCGGCGAGGAGTTCAGTGTGATTCTGCCGGCCCTGGATCGCGATGAGGCCCTGAGTGTGGCAGAAAATTTCTGCCAGAAGATCGCGGAAATGGGCATTCCCCATCCCGATTCTGACATCGCTGATTGCGTCACTGTCAGTATTGGCGTTGCTGTGGAGGTACCTGACGAGCACAATGAACGGGGTGATCTGCTGAAGCAGGCAGATGATGCTCTTTACCTTGCCAAAAAGCGAGGCCGCAACCGGGTGGAAGTTTTGCCTGTTTCCGTTGCCGTTGGTTAATAACAAATCTGTTGATCCCTGTTATCCTTGCTCACACCGTCGTATGGAGATTCGGCGCCTAGAAGAGTTTGGCACCCCGGACTGGCCGGTTACGTTTTGTAATGGTATTTCGGCAGTACCCTTGTTATAAGCAGGGTGTGGCTCAGGCAGGGAAGAGCTGAAAGCAGGTAGGCTTTGCAAAGTAGCGGCCTCGCGAGCATAACCCCGGGTTCGGGGTGGAGACTGAAGAATGCCGGCAATTGATAATAAGAAATATTTTCAGGTAGTGGACCAGCTGAGTGACCTGCGCAAGGCTGCGCCCTTTGGTCTGGCTTTCAAGCCGGTGCTGGAAGCTGAGTTTCAGCAGGCCCATGGCGTCTGGTACCGGGAAACCATCAAAGCGGCCGCACTGATAGCAGCAGTGCTGTTGGGTATTGGCCATATCATTCAGTCTCTGGCGGGGGTATGGGTGAACCCCTATGCGGAGTGGGCCCGGTTTGGCGCCATTGGCATGCTGCTGCTGACCTGTCACTACATTGCCCGGGCCAGAATGCTTACTCATCAGAACACACTGGTATTTATCAACGGGATGGTCTGTGCTGCGGTGATTATCACCCTCTGTCTGTCCTATCCTGCGCCCTACAAACATATTTTTTACGCGGCCCTGGTATTCGTGCAGGTGTTCATGTTCGGTTATATCCGCATGCCCTTCAACCAGGCCTTTTTCACTGGGATTATCATCGCCGCCATGGCTAACGTGGGAATGTATGTTGACGGTACCACGGTATCGGAATGGGCCTTTCTGGACTTCATTATCATTGCCGGTACCGTGCTGGCCCTGATGATGTGTTACCGTCAGGAAAAAAGTGCCCGGGAAAACTTTCTGAAAATGCTGCTGGTGAGTATGGAGCGGGATCAGCTCAAGCGCACCAACAGCAAGCTGGAAGAGCGCCTGTCGACAGATCCAGTGACCCATTTGCTGAATCGGCGCGCCTTTGAGAAGGAGCTGCTGGAAGAATGGAACCGCGCTTTCCAGCTGCAGCGCAAGTCTCATCTTGTGGCAATTAACATCGCCCAGCTGAAGCGACTCAATGAACTGAAGGGGAGCGAAGCGGGGGATACTTTGTTGCGGTCGATTGCCCGGCAGGTGAATCAGATTATTGTAGAAGCCGATGATGCGGCGGCGCGCATTTCCGGGGGCAGCTTTTGCCTGCTGGTATGCAACAGTACCCGCAGTGAACTGAACCGGCGCGTTACCCGCCTCTATAACGGTCTGCTGAACCTGCATTGTCTGCAGGATCCTGGGCTGGCCCAGGAAGGTGTTTATCTGGAAATGGGCGTGCTCACAATGGAACCTTCACCGGAGAAGGATTCCCGAGACGCTATTATCGAGGCATTTGCCAGCGTGGAACGGATCCGCAGAACGGGAATCGTGGCGGCCCACCGGGAGGTAGGGTAACCGGCGCTCAGGCCACCAGCTTGGGCCCGGAGGACACGTACTTGCGATAGTTTTCCACGAAATCTGCCGGCGTGGCGGTGGTGTCCTGTCGGGGGTAGAGGTTATGCCAGATCTGAGCCAGGGCCTGAACATCTGAGGCTTCTTCAGGCAGTTCTACCTCCTGTGACGCATAAACACCCCAGGCTATGGCCGTGGCATACACCAGATTGGTTATCAGTTCGTGATCCGGCTCTTTCAGAAATTCCCGTTGCGAGGCGGTGCCGCGAATATAGCTGGCTTTATCCGGATCAAAGGCCAGGAAATTGTCCCAGACCTCCCGGTGGGTCCCACTGTCAATGCTGAAAATACCCAGCCCGCGACCCTTTTTGATATGAAAACCGAATTGCGATGCCTGAGCCGCTGTTCCCAGCAGCAGTGCCTCCATGGCGGGTGACCAGACGCCTAACTCCCGTAGGGTTGGACGGACTACATACTCTTTCAGTTCGCTTGCGCTAATACCCACTTCTTCACCTACTGGCCGCACGTTGCGGTACTTCAAGGAGCCGTCTGCTGGTGCAGAAAGCCCAAAAATGAACCGTAACAGTAGCTTAAAAGCAACTGTTAATGTCTATGTTAGAACATGTAATTAAATTGTGTGTCCCCAAACGGATAAAATTTATTTAACCAGTAATCAGGCGTTATTTACACGGATTTATTAGAGGAATTTGGACTAAGAAAAAACTTTGGTTAATCCAAAAATTTATAACGCAGCCATTGCAATATGGTGTTAGTGAAAGACGAGCGATTACCGATAAAAAAGTTGTTCCAGCAGGATGCCCACATTGGCCCAGAAACGTTCTTTTAATTTTACCAGCAGGTGACGCTCCGGCCATGTCTGAGAGGTGTAGAGCTTTGCAGATTTGAAGTCCTCCACCAGCATATCCCGAACCTGGTTGGCGAATTCCGGATCAATGATTTCCTGGTTGGCCTCCAGGTTCCAGCGCAGGTTCCATCGGTCAAAGTTGCAGGAACCCGCGGTTACCCAGTCATCCACCACAGCGATTTTCATGTGCATAAAGCTGGGCTGATATTCATAGATCCTGACGCCGGCCTCCAGCAAACTCTCGTAGTAGGTGCGGCCCGCATAGCGGATGGATGGGTGATCAGTACGTGGCCCCGGTAATAGCAGGCGTACATCCACCCCCCGCCGGGCGGCTTTTTCGAAGGCCTTGCGGAGCTTTCTGGGGGGATAAAAATAGGCGCTGGCAAACCAGGCGGCGTATTTGGCTTTGCGCAGCTCGGTGATCAGAGCCCCCTTGATTTGCTCGCTGCCCATGCCACGGCTGCCGTTCACCCGGGCCTGGGGTTGGTCTGTGGGAAGCCGGTGGTGCTTTTTATGGGTCTGGGTAAAGTCGTAAATGCGCTGGCGCCAGTGCTTCAGGCCAACCGGGCCATCGTGCTGTTTCCAGCCACGCTCAAACAGGGCGCGCCAGTCCTTTACTACCGGCCCCCTGATTTCCAGCATCAGCTCACGCCAGGCGCGGTCCGCCAGCACGTCTGCACTGAAATGATCACTGATGCCAGTGCCCCCGACAAATGCCACTTCATCATCAATGGTGACAATCTTGCGATGGTCACGGGCCAGGTTATGAAAAATCCGTTTGGTCTGAAACCGATTGTAGAGCCTGAGCTGGATGCCATGATCGTTCAGCCGGTTCCGGTCACGGGCCCGGAATCGCTGGGAGCCCACGTAGTCGATCAGCATTCTTACCGTCACGTTTCTTTCACTGGCGCGTATCAATGCATCAATGAACCGGTTGGCAACGACCCCGGATTCCACCAGATAGAGTTCCACTTCAATGGTTTCGCGGGCCTGATCAATGGCATCGATGATAGCGGGAAAAAACGTGCTGCCATTGATCAGCAATTTGAAATGGTTACCGGTACGCCAGGGTAGGGGAGGGTAATCAGCAGCTTGGGACTGACTTGAATCGCTCATGCGTTGGTTTCTTGTGCTCCGGAGTAACGCGGGTTCAATGATGCATGGGTTGTATGTGTCCCCAGATGGTCCACACACCATATAGTATCAGCAATAAACCTGCCAGTGACCGCATCGCTTTCGAGCGGGCAATATCGGAAAGCATGTTGGCAAAAAGCCCCACCCCGATCATGGCGGGTAAGGTGCCAATGCCGAAATACAGCATCAGCAAGGCGCCGTCCACGGCGTTTCCGCTGCCGACAGACCAGGCCAGAGCACTGTAAACCAGACCGCAGGGCAGCCAGCCCCATAACGCCCCCAGGGCAAGGGCTTTACGGTAACTGTCTACCGGCATCAAATGCCGGGTCAGTGGGGCGATGCGTTTCCAGAGCACGGTACCGGCTCTCTCCAGCCGTGCCAGTACCATCCACCAGCCGCTGATATAAAGCCCCAGGAAGATCAGCATGACTCCGGCGAAAGTTCGTACATAGGATACGCCATGGGGCATTGTGGAACTGATGTAATCGCCAAGAAAACCGGCAATGCCTCCCGCCACAGAATAGGAAAACAGGCGGCCGCTGCTGTACATGAACTGGTAGGCCAGTCGGCGTGACACATCGGCCAGTGCGCTGCGATGGGAAACCGGCTTGATGGCGGTGGCCAGTGCGCCACTGATCCCGCCACACATGCCTACGCAATGCAGGCTGCCCAGGAACCCGATGGCCAGTGCCGAAATAAGGGAATAGGTCAAATCCATGGTGTTATTTATCTTCTCTTTCTGATGCTTCGGCGCTGTCTGAAGATTCGGTCCTGGCTGGTTTTTCCAGGTCTTCATCAAACAGGATCCGGTGAGCCTCCCGGTCAAGGTCCTCGAACTGGCCGCTTTTGGCAGCCCAGAGAAAGGCGCCAATGGCACTGACTAATAACAGCAGGGCCAGCGGTATGAGAAAATAAATGACATCCATGGTTTCAACTCAACAGGTACGACAATACCGATACGCAATTTTCATGGGGCGCGAATCGCATTAAGGTTAGCCGCCACACCTTTGATTCGTAAAGCATTGAATACAACGATGAGAGAGCTGCTGGACATGCCAATGGCTGCCAGCCAGGGCGGTATGAAACCCAGTGCCGCCGCAGGCAGTGCCAGCGTATTGTACATCAGCGCCCAGGTCAGATTTTGCTGAATAATGCGATAGGTGCGCCTGACAACAGCCACCACATCGCCGAGGCTGCTGATCTGGTGATTCAGGAGCACGGCGTCTGCCGCTACCTTGGCCAGATCTGTGCCTGTGGAAAGTGCAATGGACACGTCCGCTCCCGCCAGAACCGGGGCATCATTAAGGCCATCGCCCACCATCAGCACGCGTTTTCCCGCGGCCTGCAACTGGCGGATATAGGCCAGCTTAGCCTCGGGCGATGCGCCGCTGATAACCTGATCGGTACCCAGTGTTTCCGCCACCCTGTGGGGGTGATCGCTGCTGTCGCCGCTGAGAATATGACAGGTCAGGCCCTGCTGCTGCAAATACTGAATCAGGATGCCGGCATCCTGGCGAATGTCATCGGCAACCTGAAACCAGGCCATAGCCCCGGCGTCGCTGGCCAGTAAAATCCACTGGCCTGCTTCTGCCGGTAACGGGGGCAGTGGGCTTTCCGAGCCTGTCAGCAGCTGGCCGACAAAGTCCGGGCTGCCGATGCGGTAGGTCTGGCCATGGATCTGAGCTTCAATGCCCCGGTTGCGTTCCACACGAACCTGGTCTGCGGGAAGCAGCTTGCGGCGATAGAACCGCCCGGTAAAAGCACTCGCAATGGGGTGTTCAGAATGCTGTTCCAGCGAGGCCGCAATCAGCAGCAGTTCTTCAGCAGGGATATCTTGGAGTGGTCTGGTTTCTATGATGGAAAACTGCCCATGAGTCAGTGTGCCGGTTTTATCGAACACCACATCGGTGACTTTGTGAAAAGACTCGATAAAGCGGGCGTGGGTGGGCAGAAACCCCTGATTGGCAAGCCGTGCGGTGGCAGTGGTAATGGCAGCGGGGGTGGCCAGGGAGAGTGCGCAGGGGCAGGTGACCACCAGTACAGACAAGGTAATCCAGAATGCCTGGTCCGGTGCCAGCAGATACCAGCTGGAATAGGTGACTGTGGCAATAATAAGGACACCTATAACGAAATAGCCGGCCACCCGGTCAGCCAGTTGGGTAACGCCGGGCTTTGCACTTTGTGCGGCATCCAGCAGGCGGCGCAGGGCATATAGCACGCTGTCTTTCGGATCCTTGATAATTTCCAGAGTTATCGGCTGTTCGGTATTAACGGTGCCGCCGGTTACCAGGTCACCGGGTTGCTTCTCAATGGGCTCATCCTCTCCGGTGAGCATGGCTTCATTCACCAGGGTGATGCCACTGCGGATGCGCCCATCTCCGGGAATGGTTTCGCCCGCCTTTACCGAGACAATGTCGCCTTTCGTCAGGCGGTCCGCCGGCTTCAGAATCCAGCCAGTGTCGGTTTCTACCCGCGCCATTAACACACCCTGCTGGCTGGTACGGATGGAGCTGGCGATGGCATGATGACGGGCGCGCATTTCGGTGTAGCGGCCCACCGACAAAAAGAAAACAAACATGCACACGGAGTCAAAATAAACTTCCGGCCCGTGGGTATAAGTAGACCACAGGCTGGCGAAAAATGCCGCCGAAATGGCGATGGCAACGGGCAGGTCCATGCCGGGGTGGCGGGTTTTGATATTGCGCCAGGCACCCTTGATGAACGGCGAACCGGCGTACAGGTACACCGGAAGGCAAACCAGCGCACTGACCCAGCGAAGAAACGTCTCATGCTCAATGGCGATTCCCTGAAACGCTCCGGCATACAGGCCGACGGCGAACATCATGACCTGCATGGTGCCCAGCCCGGCCACACCGATTCGCGCCAGCGCCTGGCGGTTTTCGCGGGTGATCACATCTTCCTGGGTATGGGGGGTGTAGGGTTCCGCCTTGTAGCCCACCTTGCTGATAACCCGCAGTACATCGCTGAGCTTCAGCCGGGTGTTATCCCAGGCCACTTCCGCCCGGTGAGTGGAAAGGTTCACCCGGGCACTGATCATGCCGGGGGTGCGCTGCAGCTGGTGTTCTATGAGCCAGACACAGGCAGCACAGGTAATGCCGGAGACCATCAGGGTAATGTCACTGCGCTGGCTGTCATCGCCGTTGCTGCGCACATAGGCATTACTGATGGCGGGGTCATCCCAGGCAGTCAGTTGCTGCAGGAAACCGGGTACCAGTTCCGGTGCAGGAGAGCTGCCCGGCTCGCCCCGGTCCCGGTGTTCATAATAGGATTCCATGCCGGCATCAATAATGGTTTCCGCAACAGCCTTGCAGCCGGGACAGCACAGGTCTCGCCGCTGTCCCAGGATTTCCAGCCGGTAGGGAATGGTGTCGCTACAGGGAAGGCCACAATGGAAACAGGGCGGAGGCCCGCTGGCCTCCGCTGTGATCGCCGGTGTGTTTTCGGGAGCGTTCATTATTCCGCGGTCAGTGTCAGGTCAACTTGCCTGTTGTTGAAATTGATCGCGCCATACAATTCCCAGTCAAGCCCCGGGTTTGTCAGCTGCACATTGAAATAGCCGTTTTTACCGGGATCCAGTTTTGCCCAGTAGGTGTCGCCGGGCGCCCGGGTCAGGGTAATAACCTCATCCCGGTTCTCAAGGGTAGGGTGGATCAGGGCCAGCCTCAGTGTGGCCGGGCCGGTGTCCTGCAGTTGCGGAATGCTGACAAGAAAGTCGCCGGTGTCTCTGGAGAAACTGAGGCTGGCGGTCAGCCCCAGCTCACTGGCGCGCTTCAGTTTGTCGATGCGCTGGTTAATGGCTTTACCTTCCTTGTAGTAGTCGTCCTTCACCATGCTCACTTTGTTCTGTGAAGCCACGTATACCAGGGCAATCCCCATCACAACAGCGGCGCCCGGTATAGCCAGAACAAACCAGGGCCAGAACTGTTTGTACCAGGGTTTGGTATCGGTTGCTGCCATTGTCATGATACTGCGTCCTCAGGTTGTTTGTGCACAGCCACTGTCAGAAGGGGCTGGGGCCAATAAAGCGGCTTTCTTCAGTTACGCTCAGGGAAGCGTTGTCAACGGCTTCCACATGAAACTCTATAGTGCTGTTGGGTTTCTTCAGGTCTTGTTTTTCCAGGGCGGCACTCACGGGCACCACAACCAGTTCGCCTGGCAGCGCTCTTACGCGCTCGGGAACGTTAAGATCGAGCCCTTCCAGTCCGGATACAGACACTTTATAGCTCTGCTCCTGTTGCGTCATGTTCATGATCTTGAGTGTATAGATATTTTCGATCTCGCCCTGAACAGTTTCCCGGTACAGCTGATTGCGATCACGGATAATGTCCAGCTGCAGTGGTACCCGGGTAAAAAACACGTAGATAAAGGCGAAAATCATAACTGCCAGCACGGCGCCGTAACCAATGATCCTTGGCCGGATGACATGGGATTCACCGGATTCCATGGAGTGTTCGGTGGAATAGCGGATCAGTCCCGGCTCATAGCCCATCTGATCCATGATGTGATTACAGGCATCGATACAGGCGGCGCAGGTAATACACTCGTACTGCAGTCCATTGCGTATATCGATACCGGTGGGGCACACCTGAACGCACATCTGACAGTTAATACAGTCCCCCAGACCCAGGGCTTCAGGGTCCGCACTTTTTTTCCGTTTCCCGCGGGGTTCACCCCGTTTTTCATCGTAGGTAACAATGAGGGTGTCCTTGTCAAACATGGCGCTCTGGAACCGGGCGTAGGGGCACATATACAGGCACACCTGTTCCCGCATCCAGCCGGCGTTCATGTAGGTAGCCACGGTGAAAAAGATCAGCCAGAACCAGGCCCAGCCATGGGCTTCAAGGTAGATAATATCCAGCGCCAGCACTTGTATTGGCTGAAAGTAGCCCACGAAAGTAAAACCGGTGGCAAAGGCCAGCAGCAACCACAGGGCATGTTTGATGGTTTTGCGGACTGCCTTGTTGGTATTCCAGGGTTGGGCATCGAGCCGAATGCGCTGATTGCGGTCGCCTTCGGTGCGATACTCAATCCACATAAAAAACGCGGTCCATACGGTTTGCGGGCAGGTATAACCGCACCACACCCGACCAGCCAGAGCGGTAACAAAAAACAGGGTAAAGGCAGCGATAATCAGCAGCCACGACAGCAGCACGAAATCCTGCGGCCAGAAGGTAAAGCCGAAAATATAAAACTTGCGCGCGGGCAGATCGAAAAGAATCGCCTGGCGGCCATCCCACTGTAACCAGGGACCGATAAAATAGATCGCCATGGTAATCCAGATAGTGACATTCCGTATGGTCTGAAACGTGCCAGCCATCTGGCGCTGGTAAATTTTTTCCCGCTTCTGATAAAGGTCGGTGTTTTCCCGGGGGTCCGGGTTGAATTGTCTGGCTCCATTTCCCGGGCTGACATCATTGACAGCGATCTTTTCCGACATGGTTCACTACCTGTATTTTGAAAACAATGCGGGGGCCTTCAGGACGGCGCTATTGTATTGCAACCCGTACTAAAACCTTTCTGAATACGTGGTTTTGCAGATCTCAATACAATAGCGCCGCGGCAATCTGCCGCGGCGCAAGATCTGAATCAGCGCGCTGTATTTACTGACTCAGGCTGTACACATAGGCTGCCAGTACATGGATTTTTTCGGGACTCAGCTGGTCCTTGAATGCCGGCATCTCGCCCTGGCGACCCTTCGTAATGGCGGTGATTATGGCTTCTTCACTGCTGCCGTAGAGCCAGGTGTCGTCCGTCAGGTCGGGGGCACCAAGCATCTGGTTACCTTTGCCCTCCTGGCCGTGACAGCCGGCACAGACCGCAAACTTGGCTTTGCCTGCCTCGGCATCACCGGAACCTTCCCGGCCACTCAGACTCAGCACATAAGCAGCCACATCTTTCGCTGCCTCTTCACCACCGATCGCGGCCACCATAGGAGGCATGTTGCCGTTGCGGCCATTGACCAGCGTGGTCTTGATGGCTTCGGGGGTGCCGCCGTACAGCCAGTCATCATCGGTCAGATTGGGAAAGCCTTTTGAACCTTTGGCGTCAGAGCCGTGACATACCGAGCAGTTAACCCCAAACAGACGCTGTCCCACCTTGATGGCCTCCGGGTTCTGGGCCAGTTCCTCAATGGATGACTTTGCATAATCACGGAAGATGCGGTTATAGGTGTTGTCTGCCACTTCTACCTCGTGTTCCCACTGCTTTTCCTGAGTCCAGCCGAACACTCCGGGATAACTGCCAAAGCCGGGAAACAGCACCAGATAAATCAGTGCAAAGGCGATGGTGAAGTAAAAAAGATTTAACCACCATTTCGGCAGAGGATTGTTGTATTCCTCAATACCATCAAAGGAATGCCCCATGGTGTTGTCACCTTCTTCAACAGTGTCCTCAGGACGCTTGCGGGTCCACCACAGCAACCACAAGCAGCCCAGGATATTGAAGAGTGTGATTGCGATGATCCATACACTCCAGAAAGTACTCATTTTTGATCGTCTCCATGCCCGTTCTGATTTTTCAGGGTTTTCTCGTTTTGCGGCTCATCTTCAAAGGGCAGGTTGGCTGCTTCGTCGAAACGCTTTTTGCGTTTTTTGCCGAATGCCCACCAGCAGACCCCGGCGAACGCGATCATGATGAGAATGGTTGATAAGCCGCGAAGGGTGTTTATATCCATTGTTACCTCTTGAACTTCACCGAAGTTCCCAGTGATTGCAGGTAAGCAATAAGAGCCTCCATTTCCGTTTTCCCGTTAACGGCGGCCTTGGCACCGGCGATGTCTTCGTCGGTGTAGGGCACGCCAACGGTCCGCAGGGCTTCCATTTTCTTGCCGGTGGCGTCACCGTTCAGAACGTTGTCAGTCAGCCACGGGAAACCGGGCATATTGGATTCCGGTACCACGTCACGAGGGTTGATCAGGTGTACCCGATGCCACTCGTCACTGTAACGGCCACCCACGCGCGCCAGGTCAGGCCCGGTGCGCTTCGAACCCCAAAGGAATGGATGCTCCCATACGTGTTCTCCGGCAACGGAATAGTGTCCGTAACGCTCGGTTTCGGCACGGAAGGGACGAACCATCTGGGTATGGCAGACATAGCAGCCTTCGCGGATATAAACGTCGCGACCTTCAAGCTGCAATGCCGTATAAGGTTTCAAGCCGTCAACAGGCTCGGTTGTGTCTTTCAGGAAAAACAGCGGGACGATTTCCACCAGACCACCAAAACTCACGGCTACCAGGGTCAGGATGATCATCAAACCAATATTCTTTTCTACGACTTCATGACTCTTGGCCATCGCTCTTACTCCTTATGCTGGCTGCGCAACGGCGGCGCTTTGTGGTTCATCGGATCCCTTGATCGTCTTGATGACGTTGTAAAGCATGATGAACATACCGGCCAGGAACAGGAAACCGCCAAACGTACGCACCACGTAGTAGGGATAGGTCGCCTCCAGGGCTTCCACAAAGGTATAAGTCAGAGTGCCGTCGTCGTTCACCGCACGCCACATCAGTCCCTGCATGATGCCGGCAACCCACATGGAGGCGATGTAAAACACCACGCCCAGGGTAGACAGCCAGAAATGCACGTTTACCAGCTTCACGCTGTACATTTCCTGTCGACCCCAGAGCCAGGGGATCAGGCAGTAGATGGCGCCGATGGAAATCATGGCTACCCAGCCCAGGGCACCGGAGTGAACGTGGCCGATGGTCCAGTCGGTATTATGGGAAAGCGCATTGACTGTCTTGATGGACATCATGGGGCCTTCGAAGGTAGACATGCCGTAGAAAGACAGCGCTACGATCATGAAACGGATCACCGGGTCGGTGCGCAGGCGGTCCCATGCACCAGAAAGGGTCATAATGCCATTGATCATGCCGCCCCAGGATGGTGCCAGCAGAATCAGGGAAAAGACCATGCCCAAGGATTGGGCCCAGTCAGGCAGCGCACTGTAGTGCAGATGGTGAGGGCCGGCCCACATGTAAATGGAAATCAGTGCCCAGAAGTGAACAATCGACAGCCGATAGGAGAATACCGGCCGGTTTACCCGCTTGGGGACGAAGTAATACATCATGCCCAGAAAGCCGGCGGTCAGGAAAAAGCCCACGGCGTTGTGTCCGTACCACCATTGCACCATGGCATCTATAGCGCCGGGGTATACTGAGTAGGATTTCCATAAGCTGACAGGAATCGCCATGCTGTTAACAACGTGGAGCAGCGCAACAGTGAGGATGAAAGCACCGTAAAACCAGTTTGCCACGTAGACGTGGGCAGTTTTACGCTTGGTAATGGTGCCGAAGAATACAATCGCATAACTGACCCACACCACGGTGATCAGAATATCAATTGGCCACTCCAGTTCAGCATATTCCTTGCTGGATGTGATACCCAAAGGCAGTGTAATTGCCGCCAGCACAATCACCAGCTGCCAGCCCCAAAACGTAAAGGCTGCGAGGCCGTTGGAAATTAACGGCGCCTGACAGGTGCGTTGCACCACGTAATAGGAAGTGGCAAACAGTGCCGAGCCGCCGAACGCGAAAATGACCGCATTGGTATGGAGGGGGCGCAGGCGACTATAGGTCAGCCAGGGCAGATCGAAGTTCAGGGCAGGCCAGGCCAGCTGCGCGGCGATGAACACCCCCACGGCCATTCCGACGATACCCCAGATAACGGTCATTACCGCAAACTGCTTAACTACCTTGTAGTTATATTGTGGCGTTGAAAGGTCACTGTTACTCATGGAGTAAGATTCCTATCTGTTGATTGAGTTTCACTGACGACTCCTGTGTGCTCCACACAGCTAATTGACCTAGTCTCATACCCAAGGCCAGCTAGGAGTATAGACACCCTCCCTATAACCGTCTTGATTCATATCAAGAGAGGTGACGTTGTTTAGAGAAGCATCAAACCGCGTTTCCGGAGCTTATGCCGCTGCACCTAAATAGTGCGAATATTGGCAATCAAAGTCCAAAATGGTGCGGTGCGGGTGCGTGAACTACGAGTCAAATTCCTAAGCTGTTGAAAAACAAAGAAAAAACGTTTTGGCCCAAATGGTGCATGCCCCATTGCGGTGCTTTCGCACCAAAGAGGGTCATAAGCGGGTAAGCGAAACCCGCAAGTCATGACCGGTTCAGCAAAATGAGTCACGACCGTTTGGGGGCGGCATTATGAAAATGATTACCGCAATCATCAAGCCTTTTAAGCTGGATGATGTGAGAGAAGCGTTATCAGAACTGGGTATTCACGGAATGACCATAGAGGAGGTCAAAGGGTTCGGGCGTCAGAAAGGCCACACAGAACTCTACCGTGGCGCAGAATATGTGATTGATTTCATTCCGAAACTCAAGCTGCAGGTGGCCGTGGGCGACGATCTTGTGGATCAGGTCCTTGAGGCTGTCACCAAATCTGCCAACACCAGAAAAATAGGTGACGGAAAAATATTCGTTACCAACATAGAGCAGGTGGTTCGCATTCGTACCGGTGAAACCGGGCCGGATGCCCTTTAACTGAGTGATTTTTTATTTTTCAGGGTAAGTAACAGGACGTTTAACGATGAACAAGAAACGATTTACGTTGCCAGCGGCGGCTGGCGCTTTGCTCATGCCTTCCCTGAGTTGGGCCGGTGAGCTTAACGGTGCCAACACGGCATGGATTCTCACCTCGACAGCACTGGTGCTGTTTATGACCATTCCGGGTTTATCCCTGTTTTATGCCGGTCTGGTGCGGTCAAAGAATGTCCTTTCGGTGCTGATGCAGTGTTTCGCCATTACCTGCATGGCGTCACTGTTGTGGTTCGGGATCGGATACACATTGGCTTTCGGAAGCCTTGACGCCCAGGGCCCCTTTATCGGTGATCTGGGCAACGCGTTTTTTGCCGCCATGAATATTGACAGCCTGAACGGCGATATTCCGGCCACTCTGTTTGCAGTATTTCAGATGACCTTCGCGATCATCACCCCCGCGCTGGTGGTGGGTGCCTTTGCGGAGCGCATGAAATTTTCCGCCATGATGATATTCAGTGCCATCTGGTTGCTGACGGTATATGCACCAGTCTGTCACTGGGTGTGGGGCGGCGGCTGGCTCGGCGACATGGGTCTGCTGGATTTTGCGGGTGGTACCGTGGTGCATATCACGGCAGGTGTTGCTGCACTGGTGGCTGCGCTGGTAATCGGCAACCGAAAGGGTTTCCCTACCACTCCCATGCCACCGCATAACCTGACCATGACGGTTACCGGCGCAGGCATGCTCTGGGTGGGCTGGTTCGGTTTCAATGCCGGCAGCGCTGTGGCCGCGGATAACAGTGCCGCCATGGCCATGCTGGTGACGCATTTGTCGGCCGCCTCAGGCTCCCTGGCCTGGATGACCATTGAGTGGGTCAAGCATGGCAAGCCGTCGGTACTGGGTATTGTTACCGGCATGGTGGCTGGCCTGGGAACCATTACCCCGGCTTCCGGCTCGGTAGGGCCTGCTGCGGCTGTGGTGATTGGCCTGAGCGCGGGCATAGTATGCTTCTACTGTACCCTGTGGCTGCAGCAAAAACTCAAGGTGGATGACTCTCTGGATGTTTTTCCGGTGCACGGCATCGGCGGTATTCTGGGAACGCTGCTGGTGGGTGTGTTCTGCTCGCCGCAGCTGGGACTGTTCAGCGGTAACGGGTTCGGCACCGAAGAAATCACCACCATTGCCGGGCAACTCAAGGTGCAGGCCATTGGCGTGGTGGCCACGGTGGTGTACACCGCGGTGGTCACCTGGATTATCCTGAAGGTGGTGGATGTGATGGTCGGCTTGCGGGTATCGCCGGATCAGGAAACCGAGGGTCTCGATATCGCCCTCCACGAAGAGCGTGGTTATATCATCGGCTAGAGCCGGAGCATATCCGAAGTAACAAAAGGCGGTCAGCGCATAGCGGCCGCCTTTTTTTGTGGTAAGGTGATGGCCCTCCGGAATCGTTACAAAAGGATACATCGATGATTGTTGTTCACCATTTGGAAAACTCGCGATCACAACGCATCCTGTGGATGCTGGAAGAGCTGGGCGTGGATTACGAAGTCAGGCAATACCAGCGGGATCCGAAAACCAATCTGGCCCCTGCCAGTCTTGAGAATGTCCACCCCCTGGGAAAATCCCCGGTGATTACGGACGGAGATGACGTGATTGCCGAATCAGGCAACATTATTGAATACTTGGCCGTAAAATACGGCAAGGACGGGTGGATACCGGCGGCAGATTCACCGGAGTACTGGGATTGCAAATACTGGCTGCATTATGGGGAAGGCTCCCTGATGCCTTTGCTGGTAATGAAACTGATATTCGACAAGGTCAAGGAAAGTCCCATGCCGTTCTTTGTCAAACCGGTGGCCAAAGGGATTTCCAAAAAGGTAATGGAAGCCTACATTGGCCCCAACCTGAAAAAGAACATGAATTTTATTGAGGCGCATCTGGCTAACCGCGATTATTTTGTCGGTGACGGATTAACGGTTGCCGATATACAGATGTGTTTTCCGCTGGAGTCCGCCCAGGCACGCTACCTGAGGGGCAAGCATTATCCCAACATCACTGCTTACGTTAAGCGAATCCAGGCATTGCCCGGTTATCAGCGGGCCAGAGAAAAAGGCTGCGTATGAATACCATACTGGCACCAGTGGACTTTTCACCGGTTACCGATGCGGTCATTGCCCGTTCTGTGGCGCTGGCCAATGCTTTTGCGGCGGATCTGATCCTGATGTATGTGGCTCAGCCTCATCCGAATTTTATGGGTTGCGACCTTGAGGAGGGGCGGCGCTGGCGGCAACTTTGCCTGTCGGAACCCGGAGACCAGATCGTCCGGTATGCGGAAAAAGCGGATAAGGGCGGTGTTGCTGTGTCCGTGGTGGTTCGTCAGGGGCCGGTAGTGGAATCTATCCTGGAGACAGCCGCTGAGGCCAACGCCGGCTGGATTGTGCTGGGTTCCCATGGTCACGGGGCGCTCTATGATTTGCTGGTTGGCAGTACCGCCGAGGGGGTGATGAGTGTGGCAAAGGTGCCTGTGGTGATCGTTCCCAAAGCGTAGGTGTTTCGGGCTTCTATCCGGTAAATCGTGGCTTTGACAGGCCGGAAAAGTGCGCTGAAAAAAAAGGGCACCTCTCGGGTGTGGAAAGTGCCCGTTCGTAATGGCCCGGGGGCCATTCCAGCTTTAGCCAACTGGCTACAGGGTTGAAAAACATTTGTTTACTGAATTGTTGGCGCATTCTAATAGATTGCGGCGACAAAATGAATACTTTTGCTAAAATTAATGAACAGGTGTTTCCTTGTGGCCTGCCAAGCTAGGCTAAGTGCCTGATAAACTGGTATTATTGCGTTTTTGTTTTAGGTTTCCGGAATGAGCAATCGGTTAGAACAGAGAGAGAAAACCCGCGCCGCCATCATGCAGGCCGCGCTGACCCTGAGCCGTCAGAAGGGGTTTCCCTCCCTCAGCCTGAGAGAGGTAACCCGGGAAGCCGGGGTGGCGCCGGCGACTTTCTATCGCTATTTCGTGGACATGGAAGATTTGGGGCTGGCGCTGGTAGACGAGGTGGGCCTTACCCTGCGGCGCCTGATGCGCCAGGCACGCCACCGCATCAAAGTGGGTGGCAGTGTCGTGAAGACCTCGGTGGAAACCTTCATGATGTTTCTCGATGAAAGCCCTCATCTGTTTCAGTTGCTTATGGGGGATCAGGCTGGCGGCCCCAAGTCATTCCGCGATGCCCTGCGGCGGGAGAGGCACCGGTTTATTGATGAACTGATAGATGACCTCCGCCAGGGAGAAGCCCTTAGGGAAGCGCCTCTGTCTCACATCGAGCTGATCTCGGAAATGATGGTGAACCTGGTGTTTATGGGCGGTGTGGAAGCGCTGGATATGAGCCGGGAACAACGCAAACAGTTATCGGAAAAACTGGTGCTTGAGCTGCGCCTGATCTTTATCGGCAGTGCTGCCTGGGCTCAGCAGGAGCAGGCCGAAGCCCCGCCATCGTAATCTTCAGTCATCCTGTTTTCTCGCCGGCAGGGCGGGCTGTTTTCTACCCGTCAGCAACATGACCCAGCGCCAGCGGCTGATAATCAGTGCCGCGAAAATGCAGCTACAGCCCAGCAGCTGGTACGCGGACATGGTTTCACCCAGCCAGAAGCTTGCCACCAGCGCCGTCCAGATCGGTTCCACCGTCAGAATCAGGGCCGCGTGGCTGGCGGGAGCCAGACCCTGGGCATGGGTCTGGATAAAGAACCTCAGACTGGTAGCAATGAGAGCACTGGCCAGCACCCACCCGGCAATGTCCGGTGCGATCCGGTCCGGCCATGATTCAGTGGCCACCGACAGGCTGAAGGTCATTACACCCACCACCAGCAGCTGGATGGCCGTCAGCGGCAGCGCGTTCAGATGCTTTACCGCCTGGGTGATCATATTGAAATGCAGCGCAAACACCACGGCCGCCATCAGAAAAAACAGCTGACCCGGCTCCAGTCGAAAGCCGTTGTTCAGGGACAGAAAACCCAATCCTGTCACGGCCACCGGAAGCGCCAGCCAGGTACTCCACTCGGGCTGTTCCCTGAACCACAGGCGGGCAAATACCGGCACCAGTACAACGGCCATGCTGGTAATAAAGGCCCCCTCGCCCACATGCTGGATATGATACAGGCCATGGATCCAGCAAATCATGGCACCGCCGAACATCAGCCCCACTTTGATACCCTGCCAGTAGGCCTGCCGGTTCAGGCGTCTGAGGGTGGGCAGGCAAAACAGGGCAATCACCATGCCCGCCAGAAAAAAACGGGTGCCGATAAACAACAGGGGAGGCAGGCCCTCCAGGGCCTCCTTGGAGAACATCCACCCCGCTGATGCCAGCAGAGTCACAATCAACAGCAGAAAATCAGCCAAGAGCCCGTCCGGATTGGTGTAAACGTGTTGTGAAAAACCCCTCATTCTAGGTGAATTGATCGCTACAGGGTAGGGACAGAATTTTGTTAAGATAGGCGGGATACGCCAATAATAACAATCAGATAACGGGCCGCGAAGGTGAAAGGTGGTTTATGAGTTCC
This sequence comes from Ketobacteraceae bacterium, assembly GCA_033722575.1. Classification (GTDB taxonomy): domain Bacteria; phylum Pseudomonadota; class Gammaproteobacteria; order Pseudomonadales; family Ketobacteraceae. The sequence continues at coordinate 18,731 of JAWVYU010000032.1, forward strand.
GACAGGCAGTTTGCCAGCTCCCAGGAAATTGATGCAGCGCTGAATACCCTGAAAGGTGTCATCCATGGGCTGGATCTGGATAATGCCATAGAAACCGAAGAAGTCAGCGGACTGAACAGCTGGATCTCCCTGTATCAACCTTACCGGGATCTCCACCCTTTTAATGAACTGCTGCCGGTGATTGAAAAAGCCCTGGAAGACGGCCGGATCGACAAGCATGAAAAGGCCGACATTCTCTGGCTTTGTAATCAGCTTACCCGGGGCGGAGAGTTTCAGGACCGGGTAACCGCGTCATTGCAGGAAATGCAGGGCGTGCTGGCGGGCATACTGCTGGACGGCGAGGTCAAGGAAAATGAGGTATTCGGGCTGCGCGAGTGGCTGGAGAAAAACCGGCATCTGCGCTCCATCTGGCCTTACGATGAGGTGGAAAGCCTGCTGGCCAGCGTGCTGGAGGATGGCGTGGTAAGCGAGGAGGAAGTGTATCTCCTGCAGAATTTCTTTTCAGTCTTTCTGGGGGTGGAGGAACAGGAAACGGTTTCGGAAGCACCGGATGATGTACCTTTTTCCCTTACCGGTATTTGCGCGATTAATCCTGATATCCGTTTCAGTGGCAAGCGCTTCTGTTTTACCGGAACCTTTACCGATATCGACTACTACCGGACCATCGCGTTGTTAAAGGAAAAAGGCGCGGATATCACCCAGGAGCCGGACAAGCACACCGATTACCTCATTGTGGGCTCCGGTGGAAACCCCTGCTGGGCCTATGCCTGCTATGGCCGCAAGATCGAGGCGGCCATTGAGCTGCGGCGCAGGGGCGTACCCCTGGTGATTGTGCACGAGTTTGATTTCAATCAGGCACTCTGAACCGTGGCCAACCTTCGCCGCACCTGCCCGGGTGGGCAGCCAGCCCAGTTTTTGTAGGCGCTGGAAAAAGAACTCTGTTCCCGATAGCCCATTTGCATCGCAATTTCCGTCAGCGTCAGATCGGTGTGCTGTAACAGGTGGTTGGCCTTGTCCAGCCGCACCTGCTGCAGGATTTCCGAGAAGCTGGTATTGGCTTCCTGAAGATGGCGTTGCAAGGTGCGGACTGACACATGCATGCCTGCCGCTGCCATTTCTATTGTGGCGGTGCCCTCCGGTAATAATTTCTCAAGCACCAGTGGCAATCGTTGAATGACCGAATCGGTACTCTGGATCGATTTGAGTAGCTGCTCGGCCTTGCTGTAGATCAGCGGTTTAACATCATGGTTGGCGGATTTGATGGGGCGGTCATACCAGCTTTTGGGAATGGAGAAGCCGTTTACTGACTGGGAAAACAGGCCCCTGGTACCGAAGATGGATTCGTAACGCAGGCTGTTCTGCGGGGATGGGTAGCGAAAGCTGACGGATACAAACGGATCTGCAATACCTGTGGCCCAGATCCCGAAATGCCGGGTGGCGGACAGAATCAGGTCAACCAGGGGTTTTTCCACTGGCAGCGATATCACCGGATTCCAGAAAAAATCCACGGTATCTTCCCCCGTGCGGCATTCGGAATCGGCACAGTCAATTACCAGGGGCTGCAGGCGCGCCACATAGGCCAGGGCTTCCCCCACGGTATCGCTGGCCATCACCAGGTGGCCCAGCACCGTAAAGCAGGCTGGCTCCATGAATTGTCCCAGCACCAGTCCGATATCCGGGTCTTCGCTGTGCTGCTCCATCTGCTGCAACACCTTGCAGAAGTGATCCAGACTGATCCGGTCGTCCCGGGCCGTCATAATGCTGTTAATCGGTAAACCGGATGTCATGTCCGGTGTGGCGTATCCTGTCCGCTGGAAAGCCCGTACCACTTCCCTGGCAAAGTGCGTTGACACAGTGTAGGCGTGGTGCATGTTATCACTCGTTTTATTTTTGATTTATGGTTTTATTTAAAACAAGCAGATCGGGTTCTGAGTAAATCTCAGGCGTTATTTATGGCATTAATACCCGCCGGTTTCCAGCCTTTGTTATGACCCGTTACAAGATTGTTTTTTATAGACATAAAAGGGTGGCGTGATTTCGCAAACAGAAAGGCAGCAAATCAAAAGCCCCCTGTTGCACTCCGGTTTACATTACTGATGGTCCAGTCATTCATCCATTATTAACAACAAGAAGGAAAATGTCGTGAAATACCATCAGTCCAAATCCTCTGTATTGCTTCGCTGCGCCATGCTGTTTCTGGCTTTATGCAGTCTGGGCGTCAGCAGTGCTTCCTTTGCTGCCAGCATCGATAAAAGTCTGTCGTCGGGCAAGATCCGCATTCATTACGATGGCAATTCGCCCTCCAGTTGCGATGTGATTCTGCTGGGGGTGGGCACGGCCATGGGGGCGGATGGTTACGATAAACTGTCGGACCAGATCACCAATTACGGCTATATCACCGTTATTCTGGATCATAACCCCGGTAACATGGTGAAGACCGATGCCAACAAGTTTCGCGATCTGGCGAACGACGTAAAAGCGAATCTGCTGAACTGGATTCCCGGTTCCGGTTGCAATGCGGTAGCACACTGGATTATGGGAGGGCACTCCGCCGGCGGCCAGGCAGCCCAGAATGCGGTGGCCAATACGCCCGGACTGGCGGACGGAATTTTCAGTATTGACCCCTACAATGCCAAAGACACCGATCCGGTCAACCTGCCGGCCATGTACTGGGGTTTTGATGTCACCACCTGTTTTGTGAACAAGAACGATGCGGCGAAAGAGGCCTATAACCGCAGCCAGGACAAGCGGGCGTTTTACCAGGTTAAAAAGAAATACTCCTGGGGGCCCTGCGGCTATTCACCCAAATATTTCCACTGCAGTTTCTGTGATGGCCATTGCCCGGCATGTACCAACTGCATGCGCACTCCCCAGCACTTCTTTGATGACGTGGGCAAAAGTGTGGACAAGTTTGTGAACGCCGCTTTCTACGGCACCTGGTCGAAGAGCGCACTGCAGATCAGCACGACCACGCCACTGCAATTATACGTGGATAACGAACAACCCTGATTTCTCTTGCTGGTAATCGACTGTATGCAGGATGGGATGTGAGCCGGCAGGCTCACATCTTTTTTTTACTGGTTAAAGCTGATCTTTTGGCTTGGAGCATTCCGCACGGGAGTTATCGAATTTACAGCGAACCCGGCGCTGCAGCAGAATCATGTCCTTGTCCCAGTAGCCGGCCTTGACCGCATTGGCCCGGGTTTCTGCCATCAGCATTTCGTAACGCTGTTTGTCTTCGTCGGGAATATCCACCCAGTATTTATCCTTCACCGCGCTGGTGGCCTGATTGATGCCGTCCAGTGTGCGTTCGAAGTTGGTGTAGAAAAACTCCCGCGAATTCTGGCCAAAGGTGTTGGGGAAATGGTCTTTCCAGATAAGCAGCTGCATGGAGAGCTGGGCAAAAGGAAAACGGATAATGCCGCCATTGGGTTCCATGCCCTTGTACAGCTCCAGTGCCTCGTAGGCGAGCAGCGGCGCGGGGAGCACGTCCACATTGCCGTTATTGAACTTACCGCCTGCGGTGGTCACGTTGACCGGCACCGGGGTGGCACCGATGGTGGCCACCAGCTGCTGCTGGTACTTGTCGTAATCCATTACCGCCACTTTCTTGCCGGACGCCTTGGCAATACTGTTGATGGCGCGGTCCCGCACAAACACATAGGCTGCGCCACCGGGAGCAATACCCGCCACCTCAAAATCACCGGATACCATTTTGTCCGCGGATTTGGGGTCGGCCAGTACCTGATAAAGGAGTTTCAGGTGCCGGTTGTCGGGAATGGCGCCCACCGCATTGAGCGAGCCGGTGTACTTGACGAAATCCTTTACCCGCATGCCGGAAATAAAAGCGCCGTCGCAGACCTTGGAGCGGAATTGCTCGGTGGCAATACGCTCACTGGTATAGGTTTCCAGGGTAACCTCCACGCCCCAGTTGAGCGCGGCAATCCGGTATTCTTCCATGGCGTCCGTAATGGGGCCGCTTTTGCCAATAATGTCCCAGACGCAGATTTTAACCGGCTTGGCTGCCTGGGCCAGGCTGCTGGCAAAGGTGAGGATGACAGTCAACAGCGCTGACTTCGCTACAGAGATTGATCTTTTATCCATCGCTTCTGTCCTTGTTTTACAGGGTGCTCCAGTGGTAACGGGGTTGATAACAGAGTTACCTAAGTCATTTATATTTCAGAATAATTGGAATATCCACAAGACGCGAAGTATGGCGGAAACCGATTTCCAAGTCATTGGCTTTTTCTCTGGAGTGCGGACCGGTCCGGGTCCTGCCGGGCCAGGCGCATAAATCATAATCGGCGGTTGAGAGGTGCCCTGAGGGGCGTATAATCTGCCGTTCTTTGCCCTGAACCCGTGAGGAACTGAATGGCTATTGAGCAGCTCTGTACCTATGAAATCCTGCGTATTGATCCGGCTTCGGCAGCAGAAGTGCACCGGCCGGTAGATGGCACAGTGATTGATGACCGGGCGGACAGCCTGCTGCAGAACTGCAAGCGCTACTTCGTGCAGCGTACCAGCAAGCGCTATGGCTGTTTTTCCGATGATATTGGTGAAAACCCGCTGCCGGCGCTGTTGAAGCAGTATCTTGACGGGCAGATCCCGTTTCACCGGCTGGCCGAAAAACTGGTGCAACGCTTTGTGGAGCTGCTCGATGCCACCGAGGTGACCTTTCATGGCCACCTGCTGATTGCCGAAACCGGCGGCGAACCACACGAGGTCTATGTGGTGCATCTGCAGCTGCAGTCGGCGTTTTCCATCAACGAACAGTTGCAGATTACGGAAACCGAGTACGCCGATCTGTCCAAACTGGGGTTTGCCGGCCGGATTCAAGTGGGGCCCTGGAAGGATCAGAGTTCCGACAATTACCTGGCGATTTCCCGGCACCGGGGAGAGAAAGGCCTGCAGGACATCATTGAGCACTGGCTCGGTTTTGCCTCGACGGTGGATACCACCGCCGATACCCGGGAATTCATGAACGTGGTGGAGGCCTACACCAGCGAATTGCCGGAAGAACAATCCCAGGAAACCAAGAACAGGGTAGTGGAATACTGTATGGACCAGGAGCAGCACGGCGAGCAGATCCTGTATGCTGACCTGTCCGCCTACCTGAACGATGAAGCCCCCGGTGCCTTTGCCGAGTTCGCCGAACAGAATCTGGAAAACCGGAGGGAGGGATTTATACCCGACAAGAACAAGTTGAAGAAGCTGGTGCGGTTCAACGGACGGGACAAGGATCTGAGCATCAGCTTTTCCTCCGCGCAGCTGGGCAAAGAC
>JAWVYU010000033.1:0-23672 GCA_033722575.1 Ketobacteraceae bacterium
GACCTGCTCACCCGCCAGGTAGAACCAGGTATCCAGCACAGAATCCGGGTTCAGCGACACACTGTCTATGCCCTTTTCCATCAGCCACTTGGCAAGATCCGGATGATCGGAAGGCCCCTGGCCACAGATACCAACGTACTTGTCGGCAGCTCGGCAGGCGTCAATGGCTTTACCCAGAAGGGCTTTGACGGCGGGATCGCGCTCGTCAAACAAATGGGAAACAATACCTGAATCGCGATCAAGCCCCAGGGTCAGCTGGGTGAGGTCGTTGGAACCAATGGAGAAGCCATCAAAATGCTGGAGAAAATCTTCAGCCAGCAGCGCATTGGTGGGCAGCTCACACATCATGATCACCCGCAGCCCGTTCTCGCCACGCTTCAGGCCATTATCTTCCAACAGTTTGATAACCTGTTCAGCCTCACCCACTGTCCGTACGAAGGGCACCATGATTTCGACATTATCCAGCGCCATTTCTTCGCGAACTTTTTTCAGTGCCCGGCATTCCAGCTCGAAACAGTCACGGAAGCCATCGGAAATGTAACGGGACGCGCCACGGAAACCCAACATGGGGTTTTCCTCTTCCGGCTCATACAGTTTACCGCCGATCAGATTGGCATATTCATTGGATTTGAAATCGGACAGGCGAACAATCACTTTCTTGGGATAGAAGGATGCTGCCAGTGTCGCAATACCTTCCACCAGCTTTTCGATATAGAAATCCACCGGGCCGGCGTAACCGGCAATGCGCCGTTCCACCGCCTGCTTGATGTCCTTGGGCAAGGTATCAAAGTTCAGAAGCGCCTTGGGATGCACTCCTATCATGCGGTTGATAATAAACTCCAGCCGCGCCAGACCGATCCCTTCGTTGGGCAGGGACTGGAAATCAAAAGCACGGTCGGGGTTACCCACATTCATCATGATCTTGAAGGGCAGCGCGGGCATGGAATCAATGCTGTTACGCTTCACATCAAAACCCAGGGCGCCATCGTACACCAGGCCCGTGTCACCCTCAGCACAGGAAACGGTGACCTCACGGCCTTCCTCCACAAGGTCGGTGGCATCACCACAGCCCACCACAGCGGGAATCCCCAGCTCGCGGGCGATAATGGCGGCGTGGCAGGTGCGCCCACCCCGGTTTGTAACAATGGCGGAGGCCCGCTTCATGATGGGTTCCCAGTCAGGGTCCGTCATGTCGGTAATCAGCACATCGCCTTCCTGCACTTTATCCATTTCCCGAAGGTTCATCACCAGCTTGGCCGGCCCACTGCCGATCCGATGGCCGATACTGCGACCTTCAACGATTACCTTGCCCTTCTCTTTGAGCAGGTAACGCTCCATCACATTGCTCTGGCGACTCTTGACCGTTTCAGGGCGCGCCTGAACGATATAGAGTTTGCCGTCATCTCCGTCACGGGCCCACTCCACATCCACCGGGTGGCCGTAATGTTTTTCGATAATCACGCACTGCCGGGCCAGCTCGGTGACTTCCTCATCGTTAATGGAAAATCTGTTGCGATCCTCTTTATCAACATCCACGGTTTCTACAGACTTGCCTGGTTCTGCCGCACTGCCATAGATCATCTTGATGGCTTTGGAACCCAGATTGCGTCGCAGAACAGCCGGCTTTTCCGCCGCCAGGCTCGGCTTGTGTACATAGAATTCGTCCGGGTTCACAGCACCCTGGACCACGGTTTCACCAAGACCATAGGAGGCAGTGATAAATACCACATCGCGGAAACCCGACTCGGTATCCAGTGAAAACATAACCCCGGCAGCGCCGGTTTCCGAGCGCACCATTCGCTGGATACCCGCCGACAGCGCAACCTTGCTGTGTTCGAAGCCCTGATGAACCCGGTAGGCAATGGCGCGATCATTGAAAAGTGACGCAAACACCTCATGTATTGCGCGAAGAGTCGCTTGCAACCCCTTGATATTCAGGAATGTTTCCTGCTGGCCTGCAAAGGAGGCATCGGGTAGGTCCTCAGCGGTGGCTGATGAGCGAACCGCCACTGCAATCTCACCGTCACCCTGGAGTTGCTGATACGCCTCGGATATAGCTTCTTCCAGGGGCTTCTGAAAGGGCGTGTCCAGAATCCATCTCCGGATTTTCGCTCCGGTTTCAGCCAGTGCATTTACGTCGTTGGTGTCCAGCGCATCCAGCGCCTTGTTGATTTTTTCATCCAGACCACTTTGATTGAGGAATTCCCGATAGGCATGTGCGGTGGTGGCAAAGCCGCCGGGAACACTGACGCCAGCGTCAGACAAGTTACTGATCATTTCTCCGAGCGATGCGTTTTTTCCGCCTACCCGTTCGACATCATCTTTACCCAGGTTCTCAAACCAAACGACGTAATCTTTCAAGGCTGATCTCCCTACCTTGTTATGGTTGGATGTTAAGCGCACTTATGATGCACTGCCATTTTGGGGATTGTCACCCCGCTTGACCGGTATCAGCACTGGTATTGCCGGCACCGTTAGAATTGTAGCCCGGGATTCTACTAAAATTGCCAAGAAAATACTCGTGATAATTTATTTTTCACGTTAAATTAATGGCTTACAGATGCCGCAGGAACGGGAAAATCATGTCTACGATGAAACGCACCGCATTTTTTATTTCCGATGGCACCGGAATCACCTCTGAAACCCTGGGCCGAAGTCTGTTGGCGCAATTCGGGCGCATAGAGTTTGAGCAAATCACCATCCCCTACGTGGACAACGAGGATCTGGCAAGAGACGTGGTGGCCCGCATAAACCGGCAGGCCGAACAGGACGGCATCGAGCCCGTTATTTTTGATACCATCGTGGATCACTCCATTCGCGAAATTATTGCCAGAAGCAAGGGCATTCTCATTGATGTGTTTGGCTCGTTCCTCCACCCCCTGGAAAAGGCTCTGGGGGTCAGCTCCAGTTATTCTGTCGGTAAATCCCATTCCATCGTGGACGATCAGAGTTACAAGATCCGGATCGATGCGGTGCATTTCGCGCTGGACAATGACGACGGTGCCCGTACCCGCCATTACGATCAGGCCGATGTGATCCTGATTGGTGTATCCCGCTCGGGCAAAACCCCCACCTGCCTGTATCTGGCGTTACAATTCGGCATTAAAGCCGCCAACTATCCCCTGACCGAAGACGATCTTGACGATATCCGGTTACCGAAAGTCCTGCAGAATCACCGCCAGAAACTGTTTGGTCTGAGTATTGATCCGGAGCGACTGGCGACGATCCGGGAAGAGCGAAAGTCCAACAGCAAGTATGCGTCTCTGAACCAGTGCACCCAGGAGGTGAGAGGGGCCGAGGCACTGTACAACCGCTTCGGGATTCCCTTTATTAACAGCACCCACGCCTCCATCGAGGAGATCTCCACCAAAATCATATCGTCCGCTGGGCTGCGCCGGCGTTTGAACTGATGGATACTCCATGACAGTCACTGTCACTGAAGTACCCTACCACCCTGACTCGGCAATGATATTCAGGGCCCTCGCCGACCAGGACTGGCCCGTATGGCTGGACAGTGGCAGCGGTTTTCCGGGCCACCAGGTGGATGTACTGGCCGCGAACCCGATGCACAAACTGGTATATGATCCGGCAGGCGTCAGCCCGGAACTCCATGTTGATGTCGTCCCCGTCCCGGATATCGCCTCTGCATTCGAAATTATTGAAGCCACCCTCATCAAGAATGGCCACCATCAACCCTGGGGCCCTGGCTGGCTGGGCTACCTGTCATACGACCTTTTTGACGATTTCGAGGCCATCAGGAAACACCCGAAAACCGAGCTGATTCCCGGCATCGCCCTGGGTTTTTACGGCACTGTAATAGTGAACAATCACGAGGCCCGGCAAACCCGCATCTGCTCACTGGCAGGCCAGGAAGCCTGGGTGAAGGCACTGAAGCAGCAGCTCACGGAACCAGCGGCCACGTCGCCTCGAACCCGCCGCTTCCAGCTGGACACAGCCTTTTCAGCCACCACAGACCAAAGTGAATATCGCCGCCAGTTCAGACGGATAAAAGAATACATCCTTGAAGGAGACTGCTATCAGGTGAACCTCACCCGGCAGTTTTCTGCAACATGTCAGGGTGATGCCCTGGAGGCCTACCTGTCCCTGCGACAGAACCACCCTTCCCCCATGTCAGCGTATTTCAGCACCAGCGACTTTGATATCCTGAGCCTGTCGCCCGAGCGGTTTCTTCAGCGTCATGGCAACCGGATCGCCAGTTACCCCATTAAAGGCACCCGGCCCCGCAGCACCGATCACGGACAGGACCGGCAGCTTCGTCAGGATTTGCAGAACAGCCTGAAGGACCGGGCTGAGAACGTCATGATCGTAGACCTGCTCCGGAATGATCTGGGGCGTGTCTGTGAAACCGGCTCCGTCACCACCCCGCAACTGTTCGACGTCGAGAGCTTCCCCAATGTGCATCACCTGGTGAGCACCGTGGAAGGTACCCTCAAACCGGGTGTTTCCCTGCAGGAAATCTTTCACGCCACCTTCCCGGGTGGTTCAATCACCGGGGCACCCAAAGTCAGGGCCATGGAAATCATAGAGGAGCTGGAACACCACCGGCGCGGAATCTATTGCGGATCCATGGTGTTTTTCTGTGGCAATGGCGACTTCGACAGCAACATTGCCATCCGCACCCTGTTGAAAAAACAGGGTCACATACATTGCTGGGGTGGCGGCGGCGTGGTTGCCGACTCTGTCTGCGATAACGAATATCAGGAGACACTGGACAAAGTGGGACGCCTGATGGCTATCCTGGAAAGGGCCTTCGGCGGCGAGGCCGTCAGGCATGAGCTTTAACCAAACCCTGGTCTCAGAGCGCCAGCTGGCGGTTCGACGCCTTGATGAACTCCTGCTTGAGTTCCTCGTATTCGTGAACAGCGGGAAACTGGGGAAACTCCGCGATTACATTGTCGGGCGCCTTGAACAGTATCCCCGCCTCCGCCTCTGACAGCATAGTGGTGTCGTTATAGGAGTCACCCGCAGCAATAACCCGGTAGTTCAGACTATGAAACGCTTTCACTGACGCGCGTTTCGGGTCTTTCTGACGCAGCACATAATCGGTAATTTCGCCGGATTCAGCCACTTCCAGACGGTGGCAGAACAGCGTTGGCCAACCCAGTTGCTTCATCAGCGGTGCTGCGAATTCGTAAAAGGTGTCGGACAGAATCACCACCTGGAACCGCTCCCGCAGCCAGTCCACAAATTCGCGAGCGCCAGGGATGGGCGCCATGGTATCAATGACTTCCTGGATTTCCGTTAAACCTAATTTGTTTTCCTTAAGCAGCCGGAGACGCTGTTTCATCAGGACATCATAATCCGGTATATCGCGGGTGGTCGCTTTCAGCTCCTCAATGCCGGTTTTCTCTGCAAAGTTGATCCAAATCTCCGGAATCAAGACGCCTTCCAGGTCAAGACAAGCGATTTCCACGGTATTTCTCCTGATGATAACTGGGCAAACAAAAAAAGAGCCGCAACTCTAACCAGATTTGGCGCCTGTTGCAATTTGTATGTGGGGGGCACCTGTATATCGATATAGCGAATGTTTCTAAAAGATGAATGGCAGAATATTTCAGTTTCTGGCTTTTTTTTTGCTAGAATACGCCGCCCTACCGGAGAGAATGGCGTAAGTAGTTGATTGTGCAGCATCAAGCGAGGAGTAGACATGAGCCACAGCGCAGAAGAAATCAAAGCCCTGAATGAAGAGCTGGCCAGCAAAAGCCCGCAGGACATCATCAGCGAGGCACTGGACCGGTTCGACAACATTGCCATTTCATTCAGTGGCGCCGAAGATGTGGTGCTCGTGGATATGGCTGCGAAAACCGGCAAACCCTTCCGTGTATTCACTCTGGATACCGGCCGCCTGCACCCCGAAACCTATCGCTTTCTGGACAAGGTTCGCGACCATTATGGTATCAAGCTGGAAGTTACCTTTCCCGACCCGGCTGCCATAGAAAAAATGGTTAACGAAAAAGGCCTGTTCAGCTTTTACCAGGATGATCACAAGGAATGCTGCGCAATCCGCAAAGTCGGACCGCTGCGCAAGAAGCTTTCCGGCCTGAGTGCCTGGATTACCGGTCAGCGCAAGGACCAGAGCCCGGGCACCCGCGTCACCATCCCCACCGTTCAGATTGACGGCGCGTTCTCCACCGAGACCAATCAGCTGATCAAGTTCAACCCGCTGGCGGAATGGTCATCGGAACAGGTGTGGAACTACATCCGCAGCAACGGTGTCCCTTATAATGAGCTGCACGAAAAAGGCTTCATCAGCATTGGTTGTGAGCCATGCACCCGGCCCGTTTTACCAAACCAGCATGAGCGCGAAGGCCGCTGGTGGTGGGAGGAAGCCACCCAGAAAGAATGCGGGCTGCACGCCACTAACATACAGAAGTAACCTTCGGGAGAAGTTATGAAAATCACGTTCGTAAAAAAGATCCTGGCGGATGGGTCACCCTGCCGAAAGTGCGGTGATGTGATCACACGGCTGGAAGAGTCAGGCCAGATGGCACGGATTGACGAGGTGCTGGTGGCTGACGAGCGTGATCCTGCCAGCCCCGGGATGATGCTGGCCGCGGAGCATAACGTGGACCGCGCCCCGTTCTTTGTTGTTGAGCATGACGATGGTTCCGTGAAGGTCTACACCGTGTATTTCAAATTCGTGAAGGAAGTACTGGAACAGTCCACCGAAGAGGAAGATGAAAACAGGGAGCTGCTGGACCAGAACCCGGATCTGGATTTTCTCTGAGGTAACTCCAGCCCGAACAAAACCAGTCTGAATAAAAAAAGCCACAACCCGCAGGGAGTTGTGGCTTTTTTCGGCTGAGGAGCTGTTCAGTGCCGTGCACCTGATTCGTTACATCAAAACGTCGGCAACTCGATATGGCTGAACAATTCATCCAGCTCATGGCGGGTGTGACGCTCGACCGCTTCGTTAACCACTTCTTTGTTTAGATGTGGCGCAAACTGCTCTATAAAATCGTACATGTAGCCCCGCAGAAAGGTTCCTTTACGGAAACCGATTTTGGTGATGCTGGGCTCGAAAAGATGGCTGGCATCCAGCGCCACAAGATCCGGATCGTCAGGCTCGCACGCCATTTTGGCAACGATCCCCACGCCCAGACCCAGCTTCACGTAGGTTTTGATGACATCCGCATCTGCAGCGGTAAACACCACTTTGGGAGTTAACCCCTTTGACAGAAAGGCATCGTCCAGCTTGGACCGGCCGGTAAACCCAAAGGTGTAGGTAACAATGGGCTGGCGCGCCACGTCTTCAAGAGATAACTGGGAAACCTGTGCCAGCGGGTGATTCCGCGGCACAATCACGGCCCGGTTCCATTTGTAGCACGGCATCATGATCAGGTCACCGAACAGCTCCAGGGCTTCAGTGGCAATGGCAAAATCAACGGTGCCGTCGGCTGCCATTTCGGAAATCTGGATCGGGGTGCCCTGATGCATGTGCAGGGAAACTTCGGGATATTTGCTGATAAAGGATTCTATAACCTTGGGCAAGGCATAACGGGCCTGGGTATGGGTGGTGGCCAGAGATAGGCTGCCTTTGTGTTCGTCACTGTACTCCTGGGCCACCTGCTTGATACTGTCAACCTTTCGCAGGATCTCACCGGCAATTTTCAGGATAGCTTCGCCGGCCGGGGTCACTCTTGTCAGATGCTTGCCGGAACGGGCGAAGATCTCCACTCCCAGCTCATCCTCCAGAAGACGTATTTGCTTGCTGATCCCGGGTTGTGATGTGTAAAGGCTTTGCGCTGTCACCGAAACATTAAGATCATGCCGCGCGACTTCCCAAATGTAGCGCAGTTGTTGCAGCTTCATAAGCTATTCCCCTACTAGGTTATACGTACCTGGTATAAAAATATGAAAAAATATTACTTTGCAGAATAGGTCAGAATCTATAGATTTACCAACCGCTATCCTAAATTTTTTTTATTTTTCGCGTTTGCGATCTTCTTACAATATAGACCGGATTTTACGGGGCCGAAAATGCAATTTTCAGACTGTTAAGCCTTCGATTTCTTTGACTTTTCCAGCCACCATCCTTGTGGTTATCCGAACCAGAAAATCAGCTAATGACTAGCTGCCAATAAGAGCACAGCGATACACGTAGTATGGACTTCCTATTATATATTTTGGCAGGCGCCGCAGTGGGGTTCGCGGTTGGTCTGACCGGGGTCGGCGGCGGCTCACTCATGACACCGATCCTGCTGCTGTTCGGCTTTCCTCCCCATATCGCCGTTGGTACCGACCTGCTTTATGCTGCCGTTACCAAGGCCGGTGGCGTGGTCCTGCACAGGCGGCAGGGAACTATCCGCTGGCGTATCGTCACGCTGCTTTTACTGGGCAGTATTCCCGCCTCTGCCATTACCGCATTACTGTTGAAAAATGTGTTCGGTGATCCTGAATCCTACAAGCATATTCTCACCACCAGTCTGGGGGTGATGCTGATCGTTACATCCATGGTGCTGATATTCAAAAAACGCCTGGTGGCGGGGGCCATCAGTGAAGCTGCCGGCACTGGCGCGCTGGGTTTTATCAGAACCCATGCGGGCATCTTTACCTTCGTGATGGGTATTGCCCTGGGCGCCCTGGTCACACTGTCGTCGGTGGGTGCGGGCGCATTTGGCGCCGCGGTACTACTGGTGCTGTATCCCCGATTGCCGGCGCTGAATGTGATCGGTACGGATCTGGCCCATGCTGTTCCGCTGACTCTGGTGGCAGGGCTTTTTCATCTGTATCTGGGCAACGTGGACTTTGTCCTGCTGGGGTCTTTACTGATCGGGTCTTTACCCGCCATCTGGCTGGGTACCCGAGTGGGAGCCAGGCTGCCTGACAATGTTCTGCACCCTATACTGGTGAGCATACTCATGGCGCTGGGGGTGAAATATGCGTTTTTCTGAGGTCAGACTCAGCCCAGAAACCCGCGGCTGCTGGTCAGCCGGTTGGTCTGAGTCGGAATAAGATACACTGGCACCTGTGATAACTGCAGCACCTTGGAGGCCACTGAACCGATAGAGGTAAAGCTGTTTTCAGGTTTGTTACTGCCATGGGAGCCGATCACAATCAGGTCTGCTCCGAGCCGTCTAGCCTCACTCAGAATCACGTCCGGTGCATTCCCTGCCAGCACCCGTACATCCGCCAGCCAGTCCCGGCCTCCGTGAAAGTCGATAAAATCATCCTCAAATGCCGCCATCACCTGGGTGCGTATGGTTTCCAATACCTCCTCCAGCCCCTGACTCTTCAGCGACTGACGGGCGTCCTCCGGAACAAAGGCTTCAAGTACCGCATCGGCAAAAGGGCTAAGAGGCTCCACCGCATGCACAACCGTAACAGTGGCGTTATGGCGCTGGGCCAGATCGCTGACATGCTCCAGCAGATAAGGGCCGTAAATGCCAAGATCCGTTGCATAAAGGATGGTTCTCACCATGGTTGTAGCTTCTACTGCAGACATATCACCCGGAGAAGTGTTCTGAACAACTTGATTATATTTTCAGCATAGCATCACATAACCGAATTACCCTCCTGGTTACAAAAAAATAGAGAATACCTTTATTTCAATAGATTAGGGATTTTTTATAAAGTTGTTTCTAGCAGCGAGCGAAGGGTTGTTATAAAGGGGGCTGTTTATATTTTACGCAATTTCCGAGCCAACAATTTTGTGAATATTTCTTAATACGAACCGTTACGCAACTCCACCATTTCCACATAGAAGTACTCATCGGAGATGGCTAGTATTTACTCAACGACTCGCAGTAAACCCCGTTTTGAGCCGATGAAGTATGAATAAGATTGCCGATATCACCATCAAATGCCTGCTGTCCTCAGGGTTTGCCCTCGGGCTCGCGGTTATGAGCCTGTACAGCGCCTCGGCTAACGCCAGTGACTGGGGCTATCGTGCTCAGTCACCTGGAATTGATGGTCTTGACCGGCAGGGCGTTACCACACTCATGACCTTTGAGGTGTCAGCTGCCACTGGTACCGTCAACAACGACAGCCTCGATATCAGCGCGTCTTTTAAAGGTATTGCTCTGGATTCCGATAATAACCTTGGCTACTCAGAGTACACCCATGACTTTCAGCTGAGTGCCCCGGTCCGGGCCATGGACTTCAGCGATGAAATCCGTGAACGCACACAGCTGTCGCCCCAGAAGATGCTGGATAATATGATCATTGACGGCGGTCTTGGCTTCAACCTGAACTGGTAATCAACCGCCCGCACTGTTTCCCTTCTCGTTTGCCACACCATGCAGGACATGGCCCGCCGCCACATGCTCACTGGCTGACAGGCAGTGCCCTTCCTGATCATCAAAGAACACGTCGGCGCCGAAGGCCTTGAGAAACGCACCTTTGGCAAGCCCCCCCAGAAACAGTGACTCGTCAATACGGATACCCCACTCCCTCAGGGTGCGGACAACCCGCTCGTGGGCAGGCGCAGACCTGGCGGTGACCAACGCCGTGCGAATGGGGCAGTGGCCAGAGTCAGCAAACTCCGACTGAATCGCGTGCAAAGCCTGCAGAAACGCCTTGAAAGGCCCGCCACGCATGGGCTGCCGCGCCGCCGCCCGTTCTGCCGCAGCAAAAGCTTCCAGCCCCTTTTCCTGGAATAGCCGCTCGGAATCGTCGGAAAACAACACCGAATCACCATCAAAGGCAATTCGCAACAGGTCCTCTTCGGAAGACTGTTTTGGGCTGGGCAGAATACTGGCCGCAGCATAGCCCTGAGAGAGCGCCTGGCGAACATCCTGCGGGTTGGTGGACAGAAACAGGTGCGCATTAAAGGAAGACACGTACCGATAGGGGCTTTCCCCACCACAGAACGCCGCCCGGGTAATGGGCAGCCCGTAATGCTCGATACTGTTGAACACCCTCAGCCCGGTATCGGCAGAATTGCGTGACAGCAGGATAACTTCCACCCGCTGATTACCCAGAAGCTTGTTGAGATGCAGCAGCTTCTTGACCAGCCCGAACGCATCGCCGGGCTCCAGGGTCTGGTCTTCATGATCCACCTGAAACTGGTGGTAGGCATCCAGCCCCTCTTCCCGGAAAACCCGGTCACTTTCCGACAGATCAAACAGGGCGCTGGAAGAAGTGGCAATCACCAGCTTGTTGTCAAAATTAACGGGCATGCTTCACCTTGATTATCGTCCTGATTACCCCATCCATTATTAACAGAAAGGCCCCGGTTCTCAAAAACTTATTGGCCGCAGGCTCCCGTGCCGGGCCTGTGTACCCTACCGGGCAAATCGGGTAGAATCCCGCCCTTGACGTCGGATGAACCACTTTTAGGATCCAAAACTCATGTCAGAGCCTATCGACAATCTCCATGTGCAGTCTCAGCAGGTACTCATCACCCCCGCCGAGCTGAAGAAAGATATTCCTTTAACAGAGGCGGCCATCAAAACCGTCCTCGCCGGCCGCCATACGGTGATGGATATTCTCGATCGCAAGGACCACCGTCTGTTTCTGGTGGTTGGCCCCTGCTCTATTCACGATGTCGAGGCTGCCAAGGACTACGCAGCTCGGCTGCGGAAACTGGCTGACGAGGTTTCTGACACGCTCTATCTGGTCATGCGGGTGTATTTCGAGAAGCCCCGCACCACCACCGGCTGGAAAGGCCTGATCAACGACCCCCATATCAACGACACCTTCAAGATTGAGGAAGGGCTGCATATTGCCCGCCAGCTGCTGGTGGACCTGTCCGAGATGGGGCTGCCGCTGGCCACCGAGGCCCTGGACCCGATTTCACCGCAGTACCTGTCGGAGCTGATCAGCTGGTTCGCCATTGGCGCGCGCACCACCGAATCCCAAACCCACCGGGAAATGTCCAGCGGACTGTCCAGTGCAGTAGGCTTCAAAAACGGCACTGACGGCGGTCTTGACGTTGCCACCAATGCGCTCCTTTCGGTGCTGAGCCCCCACAGTTTTCTGGGCATAAACCAGGAAGGCCAGGTATCCATCATCAACACGACCGGCAACCCCTATGGTCATATCGTGCTGCGCGGCGGGAACGGCAAGCCAAACTATGATTCCGTCAGCGTGGCTCTCGCTGAAAAGGCGTTGGAAAAAGCCGGTGTCACCAAAAACATCATGGTGGACTGCAGCCACGCCAACTCCAACAAGGACCCGGGCCTGCAGCCGCTGGTAATGGAAAATGTGACCAACCAGATCCTGGAGGGCAATCAGTCCATTATCGGTTTGATGGTGGAAAGCAATATCAACTGGGGCAACCAGAAAATTCCTGCCAACCTGGATGACTTGGAATACGGCGTATCCATTACCGATGCCTGTATCGACTGGGAAACCACCGAAAAAAGCATCCGTGACATGCATGAAAAACTGAAGGATGTGCTGCCGAAGCGCAGCTGATGCCCAGACGGAAAATGTCGTAAAGAAAAAAGGCAGCCAAAGCTGCCTTTTTTATGTTCTCTTTTATACCCTGTCCCTGCCGTAACCTGAAAGCGAACCTGCCCGGAAACGGCCTGGAACCGCTAGTTGTTGCGGGGCAATTTCAGGACACTATTTATAGAAGGCGTTTTCGCGGATACTGTGATCCGTATCGTCAGTAACCCGTTTCAGCTCGGGTACCCGCTCCATCAGGGTTTTCTCAACACCTTCTTTCAGCGTAACGTCTACCATGCCACAGCCCTGGCATCCGCCACCAAACTTGAGCACCGCCACGGTGTCGTTCTCAACCAGTCCGGTCAGCTGGATATGGCCACCGTGGGCCGCGAGCTGGGGATTGATTTCGGAATAAAGCACGTAATTGACTTTCTCTTCCACTGACGCGTCATCCCCGATCTTCGGTACTTTGGACTTCGGCGCCCGGAAAGTCAGCTGGCCACCCATACGATCTTTCGAATAGTCGATTACCGCGTCTTCCAGATAGGGCACGCTGTGATGATCAATGTAGGCGGGAAAACCTTCGCACTGAATCACCTCGTCCTCGGGCTCCTGTTCCCCTGTAGGGCAGTATGCCATGCAACATTCCGCATTGGGGGTACCGGGCTTCTCAACGAATATACGAACACCAATACCGTCGCTGTCCTGCTTTGACAGCAAATCCCGCAGGTATTCCTGGGCGGACTCTGTAATGGTGATGTAATCTTCTCTCATTAAACCTTCCTGCTTTTGTGACCTGCCCCTGAGGGCATTTGGGCTATAGGATACATGGGATCACCACAAAAACCAAGTAAACTACTCGGTTATACCCTGTTCGGTACCCGAGCGCCCCCAACTTGAACAAAATCGAAGCAGGTGTGAAGAGAATTCAGCTCCGGAACCTGATTAATCTTTGTATGATCTGCTAAAATTGCCGCAATTTCACTGACTTATGGCAGGCTGGACGCAAAAAATGAGCGTAAAAGCACAACTGGAGCAAATTCTTAAGGAACGTATCGTGATTCTGGATGGCGGCATGGGCACCATGATTCAGAACCGCCAGTTCACCGAGGAACAGTATCGTGGCACGCGATTTGCGGAACACCCTCATGACCTGAAAGGAAATAACGACCTGCTTAACCTGACCCAGCCCGAAGCAATCAAGGAGATCCACCAGGGGTACCTGGACGCTGGCGCTGATATACTGGAAACCAATACCTTCAACAGCACCGCCGTCTCCCAGGCTGATTACCACCTTGAAAGTATCGTTTACGAACTGAATAAGGAAGGCGCCCGTCTGGCCCGGGAAGTGGCCGATGCCCAAACCCGAAAAACGCCGGAAAAGCCGCGGTTCGTTGCTGGTACCCTTGGACCCACCAGCCGCACCTGCTCCATTTCACCGGATGTGAACGACCCGGGTTATCGCAATATCGACTTCGACCGGCTGGTAGCGGATTACACTGAAGCCACTCGTGGCCTGATTGACGGTGGTGCCCAGCTGATTCTGATAGAAACCGTCTTTGATACCCTGAATGCCAGAGCTGCCGTCTATGCGGTGCGCCAGTATTTTGAGGAAATCGGTCAGGAATACCCGATTATGATATCGGGCACCATCACCGATGCCGCCGGTCGCACTCTGTCGGGTCAAACCCCCGAAGCCTTCTATAACTCCCTGGCCCATGCCAAGCCCCTCAGCATTGGCCTTAACTGTGCACTGGGTGCCGAGCAACTCCGTCCCTATCTGGAGGAACTGTCCAAGGTGGCCAACTGCTATATCAGCGCCCACCCCAATGCCGGCCTGCCCAACGAATTTGGCGGCTATGACCAGTTACCGGAAGAGATGGCAGACATCGTCGAGGGCTACGCCACCGGTGGACTCATTAATATCATCGGCGGCTGCTGCGGTACCTCGCCGGATTTTATTGCCGCCATTGCCAGCGTAATGAAAGGCAAGGCGCCCCGCGAAATACCGGAACCTACCCACAGCATGAACCTGAGCGGCCTGGAGCCCTTCCGGGTTGACGATAAGTCGCTGTTTGTGAACGTAGGCGAACGCACCAATGTTACCGGATCGGCCAAGTTCAAGCGCCTGATTGTAGAAGGTGATTTTGAAGAAGCCCTGAGCGTCGCCCGTGACCAGGTGGAGAACGGCGCGCAGATCATCGATATCAATATGGATGAAGGCATGCTGGATTCCCGGGAGGCCATGGTGACCTTTCTGAAGCTCATTGCGTCGGAGCCCGATATATCCCGCGTGCCCATCATGGTCGACTCCTCCAAATGGGACATCATCGAAGCGGGCCTGAAATGGATTCAGGGCAAGTCCATTGTCAATTCCATCAGTCTGAAAGAAGGCGAAGCGGATTTCCTGGAAAAAGCCCGGGCCTGCCTTAACCACGGAGCGGCCGCAGTGGTGATGGCGTTTGATGAAAAAGGCCAGGCGGACACTGCCGAGCGCAAGATAGAAATCATCCAGCGCTCCTATGATTTGCTGATGACCATTGGCTTCCCGCCGGAAGACATTATTTTTGATCCCAATGTGTTTGCGGTGGCCACCGGCATCGAGGAACACAACAACTATGCCGTGGACTTTATCGATGCCTGCCGCTACGTCAAAGAAAACCTGCCCCATGTAAAAACCTCGGGCGGCATCAGTAATGTGTCGTTTTCGTTCCGTGGCAATAACCCGGTACGTGAAGCCATTCATGCCGTGTTCCTGTACCACGCCATCAAAGCCGGGCTCACCATGGGGATTGTGAATGCGGGCCAGCTGGCCATTTACGAAGAAATCCCCCGGGAGCTGCGGGAGCGCGTCGAGGATGTCATTCTTAACCGCCGCGACGACGCCACCGACAGGCTTTTGGAGATAGCAGAGCAATACCGCGGCGATGGTGCTGCCAAACAACAGGAAAGCCAGGAGTGGCGGGAATGGCCGGTTAACAAGCGCCTGGAGCACGCCCTGGTGAAAGGCATTACCCAGTACATTATCGAAGACACGGAAGAAGCCCGGCAAAATGCTGCTCACCCCCTGGAAGTGATTGAAGGCCCCTTGATGGAAGGCATGAACGTGGTGGGCGACCTGTTTGGCGCCGGCAAGATGTTCCTGCCCCAGGTGGTTAAAAGCGCCCGGGTAATGAAACAGTCAGTGGCCTATCTGATTCCCTATATCGAAGCACAGAAAGGTGCGAATCAGAAAGCCAAGGGCAAAGTGCTGATGGCCACCGTCAAAGGGGATGTCCATGATATCGGCAAGAATATTGTTGGCGTGGTACTGCAATGCAACAATTTTGAAGTGATCGACATGGGCGTCATGGTGCCCTGCGACAAGATTCTTGCCAAAGCGAAAGAAGTAAACGCGGATATCATCGGTTTATCCGGGCTGATTACACCGTCTCTGGATGAAATGGTGCATGTGGCGAAGGAAATGCAGCGGCTTGATTTTAAGGTGCCTCTGCTGATCGGTGGTGCCACCACTTCCAAGGCACATACCGCGGTGAAAATTGAACCGTCCTACAGCAACCACGCCACCATTTACGTTACGGATGCCTCGCGCAGTGTCGGGGTAGCGAGCAATTTGTTGAGCGACGAGAGGCGCGACGCCTACCTGGCGGCTATTCGCGAGGAATACGAAACCGTTCGGGTGCGCAACAGCAAACGCAAGAAAACCGATAAACTGACGGATTACCAGAGCGCCGTGGAAAATCGCGCGGCATATGACTGGGAAAACTTTGAAGCCGTAAAACCATCCTTTACCGGCACCCGTACGTTTGAGGATTTTCCCTTGTCCGAGCTGATCGAGCGGATCGACTGGACGCCTTTTTTCATCACCTGGGAGCTGTCAGGAAAATACCCGAAAATATTTGATGACAAGGTGGTTGGGGAAGAAGCCCGCAAGCTGTTTGACGACGCCCAGACCATGTTAAAACAAATCGTTGAAGAAAAGTGGCTGCAGGCCAATGGCGTTATCGGTTTCTGGCCCGCCAACCAGGTTAACTTTGATGATATAGAGATCCGCACCGAAGCCGACGGCGAGCCTTTGATTCTGAATCATTTACGACAGCAAACCCGCAAATCCGGCAATCAGCCCAATTACTGCCTGTCAGACTTTGTGGCGCCGGCGGATAGCGGCAAACAGGATTACATCGGCGGTTTCGTGGTAACCGCGGGCATAGGGCTGGATGAGAAAGTAACCGAGTTCGAAGCGTCCCATGATGATTACAACGCCATTCTGCTGAAATCCCTGGCGGACCGGCTGGCGGAAGCTTTTGCCGAACGCATGCATGAACTGGTACGTAAAGAATACTGGGGCTACGCTCCCCAGGACCTCAGCAACGAAGAGCTGATCAAGGAACAGTATCAGGGGATTCGCCCGGCGCCCGGCTATCCGGCCTGCCCCGATCATACCGAGAAACAGAAACTGTTCCAGATCCTCAAAGCCACCGAGGAAACCGGTGTTTCTCTGACAGAACATTATGCCATGTACCCTACCGCAGCGGTCAGCGGCTGGTATCTGGCCCATCCTGAATCCCGCTATTTCGGGGTGGGGAAAATCAACCGTGACCAGGTGCAGAGTTACGCGCAGCGAAAAGGCATGGCGGTGAGTGAAGCAGAACGCTGGCTGTCGCCGAATCTGGCCTACGACCCGGAAAAGGACGAATGACACCATGAATGATGACAACCGGAACAGCTCGAAGACGGACAATTCAGAAACCAAAGGTGCCAGCCAAAACGGTTCGAACGATGAACAGGAGCAGGAGCAGGAGAAGATCTCTTTTCTGTCCATGATTCAGAGCGTGGTGGCCGGCATCTTCGGCGTGCAGAGCGACAAAAACCGGCAAAAAGATTTCAGGAAAGGTGACGCCAGCCAGTTTATCGTGCTTGGTATTGTAGCCACGTTGATTCTGATGATCACCATGATCATGATTGTCAGGTCCGTACTGGAGTCGGCCGGCCAGTAAATCCATAAATAACCAAAGGTTTTAAGTGGGGCGGGGCTAATAACCTGCAGAAACAGAGTTATTGCGAAATATTACTTTTCCTTGCAAAAACATGCTGGTACCCTTCCCGCCTCTGCAGAATTTTGGTCCGAATCCGGCCTAATCAAGCTAGCTGTTGGCCATCTTCCTGGCCGAAAATGTTAATTCAGCGTTATTCGGATCCTTTACCAATAGAAGTCAAAGGGCAAGGTTCAGGCATGTACGTCTACACAGAATACGATCAGAAGCTACTGAATGAGCGTGTCGAGCAGTATCGCGATCAGTCGCGCCGCTATTTCGCCGGCGAGCTCAAAGAAGAGGAATTCCTGCCACTGCGTTTGCAGAACGGCCTGTACGTGCAGCGCCACGCACCCATGCTGCGTATCGCGGTGCCTTACGGTCTTCTCCGGTCTGATCAGATTCGCATGCTGGCCAGTATCGGCCGACGTTACGATAAGGGTTATGCCCATGTCAGCACCCGCCAGAACTTTCAGTTCAACTGGCCGGACCTTGAAGTGGTCCCGGATATCCTTGCCGACCTGGCCAGTGTCCAAATGCACGCCATTCAGACCAGTGGCAACTGCATCCGGAACACCACCACCGACCAGTTCGCAGGCGTACTTCGCACGGAAATCGAGGATCCCCGCCCCTATGCTGAACTGATTCGCCAGTGGTCCACCTTCCATCCGGAATTCGCCTACCTGCCCAGGAAGTTCAAGATTGCCATTACCGGTGCTGCCGATGAAGATCGTGCAGCTGTACGCTTCCATGACATTGGTCTGGAGCTGGTAAAAAATGATGCCGGCGAAGTGGGCTTCAAAGTGCTTGTTGGTGGTGGTCTGGGCCGCACGCCGGTGATTGCGGAAACCATCTGCGAATGGCTCCCGAAACAGCATCTTATCTCCTATCTGGAATCCATTCTGCGGGTCTATAACCGCTATGGACGCCGTGATAACAAGTACAAGGCCCGCATCAAGATCCTCGTGAAAGCCCTGGGTGTGGATGGCTTCCGCCAGAAGGTGGAAGACGAATGGAGTCACCTGAAAGATTCCCGCCTGCAGGTGCCTGACCACGAATTTGAGCGCATGAAGAGCTTTTTTGTAGATCCGGACTACCAGAGCCTGGAAGACCAGGATGAACTGCTGGCCCGGCAATCCGAACAAAGCCCTGGCTTTGCTCACTGGTTAAAACACAACTGCACCGATCATAAAAAGCCGGGTTACAAAGCCGTTACCCTGTCGCTGAAACCCACGGCGGTGGCACCAGGCGATGTGACTTCAGAGCAGCTTGATACTATCGCTGATCTGGCAGACGAATACAGTTTTGGCCAGGTCCGAACCACTCATGATCAGAATATGGTGCTGGCTGACGTACGCCAGGATCAGCTGTTTGAATTATGGGAAAAACTCAAGGCCCACAAATTCGCCACTGCAAACATCGGCACGTTAACCGATGTGATCTGCTGCCCCGGTGGCGACTTCTGTTCCCTGGCCAATGCCAAATCCATTCCCATCGCGGAACAGATTCAGCGCCGTTTTGATGATCTGGATTACCTGTACGACCTGGGGGATATTGAGCTGAATATCTCCGGTTGCATGAATGCCTGCGGCCACCACCATATCGGTAACATTGGTATTCTCGGAGTGGATAAAAAAGGCAAGGAGTTCTATCAGATTTCTTTGGGTGGCTGCTCCGGCCGGGACGCCGCCATTGGCAAAATTCTTGGGCCCTCGTTTGAAGAGTCAGAGGTTGCCGATGTGATTGAAAAAATTATCGCTGTGTATGTGGAACAAAGGCTTGAAGGTGAATCCTTCCTGGGCACCGTACAGCGGCTGGGAGTTGATCCTTTCAAGGAGCGGGTTTATGCGTAAAATTATTGTAAACGGAGAAATCGTTACCGATCACTGGATCACGGTGCACCCCGGCGACAATGGTGACATTGAAGTGCCGGAAAAAGGAGATGTGCTGGTATCACTGGAAACCTGGCAAACCAAGAAAGACGAGCTGATTCGACACGATGGCCGGATCGGGCTGCTATTGAATGGTGATGCGGAACTGGATGATTTTGTCGACGATTTGGACCAGTTTGACCTGATCGCTGTGAATTTCCCCAAGTTTGCCGATGGCCGTGGCTACAGCCTGGCAAGACTGATTCGCGAACGGGCGGGCTACACCGGTGAACTCCGGGCTGTGGGTGATGTTCTGCGTGATCAGCTTTTCTATCTGCACCGCTGCGGCTTTAATGCCTTTGTGATTCGCGAGGACCGGGACGTGGAAGACGCCCTGAATGCCTTTAATGATTTCACAGTAACCTACCAGGCGGACGTTCATGAAGAACGCCCTATTTATCACCGCCGCCCTGCCTGATATTTGATCACTCCTTAAAAGGCCGGTCTCCGGCCTTTTTTCTGCCATTGTTATCCATCTCCTGCCCGTCGGGTATCTTTGCTAAGCTTAAGCAACGTGTATAGCCAAAAGGAAGCAGGCCACTGTGAGCGAATCGCTGTTCTTTTCCATATTTCTGATTTTTTCCGGCGCAGCGGTACTGGCTTCCTTTGCACTCTTTACCCGCCAGCCGTTGATCGTTGCGTATATTCTGCTGGGGATTGCCTTTGGTCCATACGGTTTCAACCTGGTAACAGATAAAAAAGCGCTGGAAGAAATCGGCCATATTGGCATCGTGTTTCTGCTTTTTTTACTCGGCCTGGATCTGCAACCCAGGAATTTTCTGCAGCTTCTTTCGAAAACAGCGTTCGTTGCCTTTGCCAGTGCCCTGGTGATTGGCGCCGTCGGCTTCGTGGTGTCCTATGGCTTTTCCTATTCCGTTACCGAGGCCGTTATCATCGGCCTTGCCATTACTTTTTCCAGCACCATTATTGGCCTGAAGCTGCTGCCCACGACAATACTGCATCACAAGCACACTGGCGAAATCGTTATCGGTATTCTGTTGCTCCAGGACATCATCGCTATTGTGATTCTGATCGTATTGAACGGTCTGCAACCCGCCGGCAATAGCCACAGCCAACCCTGGTTTTATACACTGCTGGCCCTGCCCGGTATTCTGGTGTTTGCCATGGGTTTTGTGCGCTGGGTTATTCTGCCGTTGCTGCAGAAATTTGACCGATTCCATGAATATATTTTCCTGCTGGCCATCGGCTGGTGCCTTGGGCTCGCCGAGCTTGCGAAACACTTCGGCCTGTCCATTGAAATCGGTGCTTTCATTGCCGGTATCAGTCTGGCCAACAGTCCCATTGCCCAGTACATTGCCACCAGCCTGCGCCCTCTCAGGGATTTTTTCCTGATTCTGTTTTTCTTTACCATTGGCGCCGGCTTTAATCTGGGGCTGTTGAGCGATATTCTTGCCCCGTCCCTGTTGCTGGCAGGCTGTGTGCTGCTGTTCAAGCCAGTGATCTATCGGGTGTTGCTGAAATGGGTGGGAGAACCCCGTGATCTATCCTGGGAGGTGGGTGTAAGGCTGGGGCAAACCAGTGAATTTTCCCTGCTGATTGCCTTTATTGCCTATTCCCTGGGTTTTATCCGGGAGGAAGCATCGCTGGTGATTCAGGGAACCGCGATCATGACGTTTCTGGTGTCCACTTATATTGTGGTTTTCCGTTACCCTTCACCGATCGCCATTTCCGATCGTCTGCGGCGGGACTAATCCGGCAATTTTACCAGATAGCGACCCTTGTGCCTGCCCGCGAGGATATCCTCCAGCGCTTGCGGGGTATCCTCCAATCCGATTTCATTCAGGGTATGTGCGGTAAAGTCGGCAAAATCGGAAAACAGCCAGTCACGGGCAATTTGTTGCCAGATATCAATCTTG
Organism: Ketobacteraceae bacterium; assembly: GCA_033722575.1. Classification (GTDB taxonomy): domain Bacteria; phylum Pseudomonadota; class Gammaproteobacteria; order Pseudomonadales; family Ketobacteraceae. The sequence goes on from JAWVYU010000033.1 coordinate 21,196, forward strand.
ACTTCCAGGGGTAATTCAACGGAATCCACCCCCATCAGATTGATACCTCTGAGAATAAAGGGAAACACGCTGGTATGAAGGTCCGTACCGCCCGCCATACCACAACAGGCCACACTGCCACCGTACTGAATCACCTTGAGAACATTCGCAAGAATGTCGCCACCTACCGTATCCACTGCCCCTGCCCAACGGGTTTTTGCCATGGGCCGCTTGCCCAGCCCCAGCAGCTCATCCCGCGGTATCAGTGTTTCCACACCGATGGCATTGAACCAGTCCTGGTCTTCTAACTTGCCGGTAAGCCCGTGCACTTCAAATTTCAGATTCTTCAGCAACCAGCAGGCAATGGATCCGACGCCACCGCTGGCACCGGTTACCAGTACCGGCCCCTGGGAAGGCGCAATGCCCACCTGCAGCAGGGTATCCACACAGAGCGCCGCGGTGAAACCAGCAGTGCCGAAGCACATGGCATCCCGCAAACTCATGGCTTCCGGCTTGCTGACAATCCATTTCGCCGGAACGGAAATATACTGCGCCAGACCACCGGAGGTGTTCATTCCCAGGTCGTAGCCAATAACGATGACTTCCTCATTGGGTTTGAAGGCGGGGCTCTTGCTTTCCACCACAACGCCAGCGGCATCAATACCCGGCGTGTGGGGGTAATCCCGGGTTACCCCTTTATTGCCGGAAGCGGACAATGCATCCTTGTAATTCAGGGAGCTGTATTTTACTTTGATCAGCACGTCACTATCCGGCAAGGAGTCCATGGCCCGGTCAACCACTGATCTGGTATAACCGTCGCCGGATTCTTCAACCCATAGTGCTTTAAAGGTATCCATTTCTTAACTCCCTTCTGACCTGGTCAGGTAATATTGCGTTCTCTGGAAGAGACTCTGTGCCAGACACGCACCAGTGTTCTTTCCAGCATATTCTCCAGGTTTAGTCCCAGCTTCTCCGCCATGGAACGCTTGAATTCAAAGGTGACTTCGTAAATGTCAGCATCTTTGCGACGGGTAAAGAGGTAATCGTCACTGGTACGAATCTCGTCGATCAGCCCCAGTTCCAGGCACTGAGAGCCATACCAGTGCTCCCCCGTTGCCACCTTTTCAATATTCAGTTGCGGCCGGTGATTGGAAACGTGGTTTTTGAAGAGCTGATGGGTTTCCTCAATTTCCTGGTTGAATTTCTTTTTACCTTCCTCGGTGTTCTCGCCCAGCATGGTAACGGTGCGTTTGTACTCACCGGCAGTATAGATATCGTAATCCACGTCGTACTTGCGCAGGACACGGTTAAAATTGGGCAGCTCCGCAACAACCCCAACTGACCCCAGAATGGCAAAAGGTGCCGCAATAATCTTGTCGGCATTACAGGCCATCATGTAGCCGCCGCTGGCCGCTACCTTGTCCACACAGACCGTCAGCGGTATGCCGTGATCGCGAATGCGCCGCAGCTGCGAAGATGCCAGGCCATAACCGTGGACCTGGCCTCCCGGGCTTTCCAGTCTCAGCACCACTTCGTCATTGCTGGTAGCCACCGTAAGAACCGCGGAAATGGCCTGCGCCAGGCAGTCCACGTCGCTGGCTTCAATATCCCCTTCGAAGTCAATCACGTAAAGGCGGGGCTTTTCCTGCCTGTCGGGTTGCTTCTTTTTCTTTTCCTCTTTTTCTTTTTTCTTCTGGGCCTTTTCTTCTTCTTTCAGCGCATCTTTGTCCAGTACCACTTCCTTGAGGTGCTTTTCCATGTCGTCATAGCGCTCGTTGAGGTGGGCGATTTTCACCTCACCCTGGTGAGGCTCCTTGCGGGTGCGCTGCGCTGAGGCGGAAGCGATACCACCAATAACAACCAACACGGCCAAGACGATAGTGATGGTTTTCGCCAGAAACAGGCCGTATTCCGTTAACAATTCAATCACGCTTTATTCCTCGGTCTTATCCTTGAGATGGGTGACATATTAAACAGGTTAAGCGCCAAGACATCAATGCAAATGGCCCTGTTGCACTAATTCCAGGCATTCACCGCCAGCTCGGCGCGCTCGTTCATGGGCCGGGCCACCAGGCCGGACTGGGACAGACTGACGGAGAAAATCGCGCCATCCGCCATGGGCAGGTAGGTGGCACTTCCGTAGATGGCATCCACCCACGGAAGCCAGTGACTGTTCTGAATACTCTCCCACAGGTCAAACCCCAGATCGGGTTCGCTGAGTGCGTACACGGTCCGCTCCAGTGACCGCTCATCTTCGAGCTCTATATACCGCCCCTGAAGCCGGTCCAGCTTGTAACCAGGTTCAAACCCCAGCGCCGCCAGCAGACCATACCATTTGATGATTTTGGCATCCATCTGCCAGAGATCACCCTTCATTCGGAAGCGGCGTTCTGAACCGTCTGCCAGCACTACCGACACACGGTATTCCTGCTCTCCGCTTCTGTCAAAACTCACGGTTGCCACAGGGCTCTCGGCTGTCAGGTTTTCATAGGAAAACA
>JAWVYU010000034.1:0-23193 GCA_033722575.1 Ketobacteraceae bacterium
AAGGCCGCGTTGGCCATGCGGTAGGACTGCATCCGCATGGAGCCTGACAGGTTAATCGCCTGGGCGTCTCCTTCCAGGGTTTCAGCCACCATCATGGAGGCAAACATGCTCAGCAGTGCTGTAACGGCAATGCCCACGAGTGCTGTGCCAGTGCGTATAACGATTGATTTTTTCTGTTGGAAAGAGGCTGCTTGTTTCATACACCTATAATAACCCGAAAACGGGAGTACTACGCTGAAGTACCACCAAAGAATACTGGTTATTAATCTACTTTATCTCCGGTTCCTGTCAAACCTCATCAGCCCAGTAAATACAGTCACTTAGCATGAAATACCGGAGTACCTCTTTGTGAGTATCCGGCAAAGATCATCAAAATCAGACACTTAAAGAAATTGATTCACGTCAAGCTTTAACCGCTAACCTGCCATTAATCTTGGATTCAATCATTCAATTTCAGAGTTTTTCAGGACTTCTGTGACTGCCTTCTGTAACGACGTGGAGAATCATCATGGCTGACATCAAAGAGTGGAATGTGGAGGACGCCACATTCTGGGAATCAAGCGGCAAGAAAATTGCCAACCGCAATTTATGGATATCCATTCCCAGTTTGCTGTGCGGCTTTGCTGTATGGTTGTACTGGGGCATTATTACCGTGCAAATGCTCAACCTGGGCTTTCCGTTTCCAAAGGACCAGTTGTTCACGCTCACCGCTATTGCGGGTTTGACAGGCGCAACCCTGCGTATACCCAGCAGCTTCTTTATTCGTCTGGCTGGCGGGCGCAATACCATCTTTTTCACCACGGCATTGCTGATGATCCCCGCAGCCGGTACCGGTATCGCCCTGCAGGACAAGGATACGCCCCTGTGGGTGTTCCAGTGCCTGGCGCTGTTATCAGGCCTTGGCGGCGGTAACTTCGCGTCTTCCATGTCCAATATCAGCTTTTTCTTTCCCAAGAAACAGCAAGGCCTGGCCCTGGGGCTGAATGCGGGCCTGGGTAATTTTGGCGTTACCACCATGCAGATCCTGGTACCTCTGTTTATGACCTTTGGTATCTTTGGTGGCGAACCCATGACACTGGTGAATACCTCCGGCACCCTGATAGGCAAGATCCCGGCTGGCTCCGACGCCTGGATTCATAATGCCGGTTACCTGTGGCTGTTGTTCCTGGTGCCCCTGGCGATTGCAGGCTGGTTCGGCATGAATAACATCAAGGCATCCCATGTAACTCCGGATCTGCCCAATCCTATCGGTTCGTTCTCAATCATTACCATTATGCTGTTTATCGGCTTTTTTGCAGCGATTTTTGGCTTGTGGCTAATGCTGCCCGAAAACGTTGGCGGCTCCGGCTTTAATATCAGCAAGTGGATTGTACTGCCGGTGGTGATTGCCATGACGGTTTTCCTGCTGAAACTTATGCCCGGTGCTATCCGGACCAACCTGAACCATCAGTACAAGATTTTCAGCAACAAGCATACCTGGGTAATGAGTGTTATCTACACCATGACCTTCGGTTCCTTTATCGGCTTTGCCGCCTCTTTTCCGCTGGCGATCAAAGTCATCTTCGGCTTCCAGCACATCGCGGTGGACGGCGTTATGACCCATAACACGCCCAACCCTAACGGCCCCAGCGCGTTGATGTATGCCTGGATGGGTCCCTTTATTGGTGCACTGATCCGTCCTTTGGGCGGCTGGATTTCCGATAAAGTGGGTGGTGCACTGGTAACCCAGATCTGTTCAGTGGTCATGGTGGCCTGTGCCCTGGGTGTGGCCTACTACATGAAAGCAGCCTATGCATCAGCCACGCCTGAGGAATACTTCCTGCCATTCTTTGTACTGTTTCTGGTGCTCTTTGCGGCCACCGGTATCGGTAACGGCTCAACCTTCAGAACCATCGCCATGGTATTCAACAAGGAACAGGCCGGTCCTGTACTGGGGTGGACCTCTGCAGTAGCGGCCTATGGCGCCTTTATTATTCCCAAGGTGCTGGGCGAGCAAATCAAGTTAACCACACCTGAAGATGCGCTGTATGGCTTTGCCATTTTCTACGGTGTGTGTCTGTTGATTAACTGGTTCTTCTACCTTCGCAAGAACGGCGAATTCTATAACCCCTGAACCAGGTGTGAAGTAAAGGCCTCCTGCATGGGTGCGGGAGGTCTCCAAAAAAGTTTTGAGAGAGGCGAATTCAATGAGTCATTTTTTAGATCGCTTACAGTTTTTCCGGAAAAAACAGGGTGAGTTTGCCAATGGTCATGGCGAAGTTACCAATGAAAGTCGTGCCTGGGAAGATGGTTATCGCAAGCGCTGGCAGCATGATAAAATTGTGCGATCTACCCACGGCGTTAACTGCACCGGTTCCTGCAGCTGGAAAATCTACGTCAAGAACGGCCTGATTACCTGGGAAACCCAGCAAACCGATTACCCCCGCACCCGCCCGGATCTGCCCAATCATGAGCCGCGCGGTTGCCCACGGGGCGCCAGCTACTCCTGGTACGTCTACAGTGCAAACCGGGTAAAATACCCCAAAGTCCGCAAGCCACTGTTAAAGCTCTGGCGCGACATGCGCCGTACCCTGGATCCAGTGGATGCATGGGAAGCCATCGTGGAAGATCCGGAGCGGGCCCGGCTCTACAAATCGAAACGGGGTATGGGCGGATTTGTGCGTTCATCCTGGGATGAGGTGAATGAGATCATTGCCGCATCCAATGTTTATACGGCGAAAAAGTACGGTCCCGACCGTATCATCGGTTTCTCGCCGATCCCTGCCATGTCGATGGTCTCCTATGCTGCCGGTTCCCGTTACCTGTCGCTGATTGGCGGCGTGTGCATGAGCTTTTACGACTGGTACTGTGACTTGCCGCCGTCCTCACCCATGACCTGGGGCGAGCAGACCGACGTGCCTGAGTCTGCTGACTGGTATAACTCCAATTACATTATTGCCTGGGGTTCCAACGTACCGCAAACGCGGACACCGGATGCCCACTTCTTTACCGAGGTGCGTTACAAGGGCGCGAAAACCGTATCCATTACCCCGGACTATTCCGAAGTGGCCAAACTTACGGACCTGTGGCTGAACCCGAAACAGGGTACCGATGCTGCACTGGGCATGGCCTTTGGGCACGTTATTCTGAAAGAGTTCCATCTGGAAAAGCCCAGCGAGTATTTCACTGACTACGTGCGCAAATACACTGACTCTCCCATGCTGGTGTTACTGGAGCCCCATGAGAATGGTTACAAGCCCACCCGATTCCTGAGAGCGTCTGATCTGGATAAAAACCTGGGTCAGGACAATAACCCGGAATGGAAAACCATTGCGGTGGATCAGGATGGCTCGCTGGTATCACCCCGGGGCTCTATTGGCTATCGCTGGGGAGAAGAAGGCCACTGGAACATCGAAGAGAAGGATGGCACGGGTAAAGAAACCCGGCTGAAACTGACGCTGATTGAGGATGCTGATGAAACCGTGTCGGTTGCTTTTCCCTATTTTGGCGGGCAACAGCATGAGCATTTCCAGCATGTTGAAGGTGATGAGGTCCAGTTCCGTAACGTACCAGGTCGCAAGGTGAAACTGGCCAATGGCAGTGAATGCCGGGTGGCCACCGTATACGATCTGCTGATGGCCAACTATGCCATTGACCGGGGCCTGGGCGGAGCGAATGTCGCGTCAAGCTATGACGATGCCTCTGTGCCTTTTACGCCGGCCTGGCAGGAAAAAATCACCGGCGTCAGCCGGGAAAAGGTGATTCAGGTAGCGCGGGAATTTGCGGATAACGCTGACAAGACCCACGGCAAGTCCATGGTGATTGTGGGCGCCGCCATGAACCACTGGTACCACATGGACATGAACTACCGTGGCCTCATCAATATGCTGATGATGTGTGGCTGCGTGGGTCAGTCCGGCGGCGGCTGGGCCCATTATGTAGGCCAGGAAAAGCTGCGCCCGCAAACCGGCTGGCTACCGCTGGCATTTGGTCTGGACTGGTCCCGGCCACCTCGCCATATGAACTCCACCTCCTTCTTCTATAACCACAGTTCCCAGTGGCGCCACGAGAAAATGAGCATTCACGAAGTGCTGTCGCCCCTGGCGGACAAGTCAGATATGCCGGAGGCCATGATTGACTATAACGTCAGAGCCGAACGCATGGGCTGGCTGCCCTCTGCACCACAGCTGGGTCGTAATCCGCTGGATATTGCGAAGGAAGCGCAAGCCCAGGGCAAGGATCCCAAAGACTATGTGGTTGAACAGTTGAAGTCCGGCCAGTTGCATTTTGCCTGTGAAGCGCCGGATAACCCTGCCAACTTCCCTCGCAACCTGTTTATCTGGCGGTCCAACCTGCTGGGTTCCTCAGGCAAGGGGCATGAGTACATGCTCAAATACCTGCTGGGCACCAGAAACGGCGTAATGAACGAGGATCTGGGCAAGCGGGGTGGCGAAAAACCCCGTGAAGTGGAGTGGGTGGATGATGGTGCCGAAGGTAAACTGGATCTGGTGGTGACACTGGATTTCCGGATGTCTTCCACCTGTGTGTATTCTGATATCGTGCTGCCCACCGCTGTGTGGTATGAGAAGGATGATCTGAATACCTCTGATATGCATCCTTTCATACACCCCTTGTCAGCCGCCACGGATCCTGCCTGGGAGTCCAAATCGGATTTTGAAATCTACAAGGGTATTGCGAAGAAGTTCTCCGAGGTTGCCCCTGGCCATCTGGGAGTTGAAAAAGACGTGGTGACCGTACCGCTGCTTCACGACACACCCGGAGAGCTGGCTCAGCCTTTTGACGTGAAAGACTGGAAAAAAGGCGAGTGCGAACCCATTCCCGGTAAAACCATGCCCAACATTGCGGTTGTAGAGCGGGACTATCCGAATACCTACAAAAAATTTACCGCCCTTGGACCCCTGCTGGAAACTGCCGGCAACGGTGGCAAAGGCATTGGCTGGAATACGGAATCGGAAGTGGAGTTCCTGCGCAATCTGAATCACCGGGTTACTGAGGAGGGTGTCAGTCATGGGCAGCCAAGGATAGAGACTGCTATTGATGCCGCTGAAGTGGTGCTTACTCTGGCACCGGAAACCAATGGCCATGTGGCGGTGAAAGCCTGGGGTGCGCTGAGCAAGGTGACCGGGCGGGATCATACTCACCTGGCATTGGGCAAGGAGCATGAAGCCATTCGCTTCCGTGATGTTCAGGCCCAGCCCCGCAAAATCATTTCTTCTCCCACCTGGTCGGGTCTGGAGGATGAGCATGTGAGCTATAACGCCGGTTACACCAATGTTCATGAGCTGATTCCATGGCGCACCATTACCGGTCGGCAGCAGTTCTATCAGGATCACCTGTGGATGCAGGCCTTTGGTGAGCAGTTCGTGTCTTACCGGCCGCCCATCAATACGCGCACCATCAGCTATGTGAAAGACAAAAAGCCGAATGGTAACAAGGAGATTGTGCTGAACTGGATTACACCGCACCAGAAGTGGGGAATTCACAGCACTTATTCGGACAACCTGCACATGCTGACCCTGTCCCGCGGTGGGCCCATTACCTGGATCAGTGAAATCGACGCCAAAGAAGCCGGCATAGAAGATAACGACTGGATCGAGATCTTCAATGCCAACGGTGCGATTGCCTGCCGTGCAGTGGTCAGTCAGCGTGTCAAACAGGGCATGGTGATGATGTATCACGCCCAGGAACGTATCGTGAATACTCCCGGCTCCGAAATGACCGGAACCCGCGGCGGTCACCACAACTCCGTTACCCGGGTAGTGATGAAACCCACGCATATGATTGGTGGGTATGCGCAGCAGTCCTACGGCTTTAACTATTACGGCACCGTAGGCTGTAACCGTGACGAGTTTGTCGTGGTTCGGAAAATGGATAACGTCGATTGGCTGGACGGTCCCCATGGGGATGATCTGCCACAACCTTTACCCCAAGATGTGTAGGAGACTGATCTGATGAAGATTCGTTCCCAAGTCGGCATGGTGTTGAATCTCGATAAGTGTATCGGCTGCCACACATGCTCTATTACCTGTAAGAATGTATGGACATCCCGTGAAGGCATGGAGTATGCCTGGTTCAATAACGTGGAAACAAAACCCGGCATCGGTTATCCCAAAGAGTGGGAAAACCAGGATAAATGGAAAGGCGGCTGGCAACGCCGGGCCGACGGTTCCATTCAGCCGCGGATTGGTGGCAAGTTCCGGGTACTGGCCAATATTTTTGCCAACCCGGATCTGCCGGAAATCGACGATTATTACGAGCCCTTCGATTACGACTATCAGAACCTGCATACCGCGCCTTTGGGAGAACATCAGCCCACTGCGCGGCCCCGGTCTGCCATATCCGGTAAGCGTATGCAGAAAATTGAATGGGGCCCCAACTGGGAAGAGATCCTGGGTACCGAATTCGAAAAACGGGCCAAGGATAAAAACTTCGATAACATCCAGAAGGAAATCTACGGCCAGTACGAAAATACCTTCATGATGTATTTGCCCCGTCTGTGTGAGCATTGCCTGAACCCCGCCTGTGTGGCTTCCTGCCCGAGCGGTGCCATCTACAAGCGGGAAGAAGACGGTATTGTTCTGATCGACCAGGAAAAGTGTCGTGGCTGGCGGATGTGTATTTCCGGATGCCCCTACAAAAAAATCTACTACAACTGGAAAACCGGCAAATCAGAAAAATGTATTTTCTGCTACCCGAGGATTGAGGCGGGCATGCCCACCGTTTGCTCCGAAACCTGTGTCGGCCGCATCCGTTATCTGGGTGTGCTGCTGTACGACGCCGACAAGATCGAGGAAGTGGCCTCCAGCGAATCGGACCAGGATCTTTATGAACGGCAGCTGGAAATATTCCTGGATCCCAATGACCCCGCAGTGATTGCCCAGGCAAGAAAAGACGGCATTTCCGATGATGTGATTGATGCCGCGCAGAAATCGCCGGTCTATAAGCTGGCGGTGGACTGGAAGCTGGCGTTACCGCTTCACCCTGAATACCGTACGCTGCCCATGGTGTGGTATGTACCGTCGCTGAGCCCCATCCAGCATGCGGCGGAAGAAGGCCATATCGGTATGGACGGGGTGATTCCTGATGTGGAAAGCCTGCGGATTCCGGTGAAATACCTGGCCAACCTGCTTACCGCCGGTGACGAGCGTCCGGTGCTGCTGGCGCTGAAACGTCTGCTGGCCATGCGGGCCTTCAAGCGTTCCCAGAATGTGGACAAGCAGGAAGACCTTGCGGTACTGGAAAAAGTGGGCCTTAGCCGGCAACAGGTTGAAGACATGTACCGTTATCTGGCCATTGCCAACTATGAGGACCGTTATGTGATTCCCACTGCCCACCGGGAAGAAGCCATTCTGGATTCCTACGGTGAACGCAGTGGTTGCGGGTTCAGCTTTGGCGACGGCTGTGGTGGTAACTCCGATGTGAATATGTTTGGCGGCAAGAAATCCAACCGCCGCGACATTATTCAAACCGTGCAGATCTGGGAGTAATGCCATGGATATTCTGAAAATTATTGCTGTGCTGATGGATTATCCCCGCCAGGAGGTTATCGACGAAGCCGGCGCCATCAACGAGGTGATCAGCAGGGCCAGGGAAATCTCTCCGGCCATGCGCAGCTGCCTGCAGGATTTTGTCAGACAGATGGCTGCGAGGGACATCATGGATCTGCAGGAGGGCTACGGCGAGCATTTTGATCGGGGCCGTTCTCTGTCGCTGCTGTTGTTTGAGCACGTTCATGGCGAAAGCCGTGACCGTGGCCAGGCTATGGTGGACCTGATGGACATTTATGAGAAGGCCGGATTTGAAATCAACCGCCGGGAATTGCCTGACTACATTCCCATGTACCTGGAGTTCCTCTCCACCCGGGACGAGATGGAGGCGCGGGAAGGTCTGGCAGATGTGGCCCACATTCTGGGCATGCTCAGCGCACGTATGAAAGAGCGTAACTGTGAGTATGCCTGTCTGCTGGATGCCCTGCTGATGATTTCCGGTGCACAGATCAACGAGGCCGCACTGCGGGAAAAAGCGGCCAATGAAGAACGGGACGACTCGCTGGAAGCCATGGACAAGATCTGGGAAGAGGAAATGGTGACCTTTATGGGTGATCAGACCGGTCAGGGATGCCCCTCCGCCAGTCCGGAAGGGCACTCACGCCCGGTCAAACTGAAACAAGAAGTACCCACTGCAGTGCACTGGGTTCAACCTGAAAGTGCCGCCCGCGCGGTAAGAGGAGAATAGCCATGAGTGCGAATACCCTGTTATTTGGCATTTACCCCTATGTGGCGCTCGCCATTTGCCTGATCGGTTCATGGGCGCGCTTTGATCTGGCCCAGTACACCTGGAAAGCCCACTCCAGCCAGTTGCTGCGCAAGAAAAACACCCGCCTTGCCAGCAACCTGTTTCATGTGGGCGTGCTTTTCATTCTGGCGGGACACTTTGTTGGTTTGCTGATACCGGAATCGGTGTATCACCACGTGATCTCCACACCCAACAAGCAGCTGCTGGCCATGATTTCCGGGGGCTTTTTCGGGATACTTTGTTTTATCGGCCTGACTATGCTGATTCACCGTCGCCTGACAGATGACAGGGTCCGGGCCAATTCCAGCGCATCCGATATTCTCGTACTGATCGTACTCTGGATTCAGTTGACACTGGGATTAATCAGCATCGTGATCTCTGCCGATCATCTGGACGGATCGGTGATGGTGCTGCTGGCTACCTGGGCCCAATCTATTGTGACGCTGTCACCGGTGGAAGCTGCCGCTGCCATTGAAAGCGTCCATATCGTGTACAAGCTGCATGTATTCCTGGGAATGACGTTGTTTGTGCTGTTTCCCTTCACCCGTCTGGTTCACATTGTCAGTGCGCCCGTGTGGTACCTGGGACGGGGCTATCAGCTGGTGCGCCAGAAGCAGCAGGTTAACTGATCCAGGGGCAGCAACAGGAGAACATCATGCAATCGACTACGAAATGCAGTCACTCTGCGGCTGAAGCTGCAACGAAGCATAAAGGTCCGGTGATACCGGAGGTTTCTGTGAACGGGCAGGCGATCTCGGAAGACGAGGTCGCCCGGGAGTTGCAATATCATCCGGCGGAAGATGCCCAGCAAGCCATCCTGCAATCGGTGGAGGCTCTGGTAGTGCGTTCCCTGTTGTTGCAAAAGGCAGAAACTTTGGGAATTGTTGCCCGGGAAAACGAAGGTGAAACCGCGGATGAGGCCGTGATCCGGGTTTTGCTGGAGCGGGAAGTGCGTATTCCTGAAGCGGACGAGGCGGCCTGTCGTCAATATTACGATGCCAACCAGGAAAAATTCCGGACGCCACCGTTAATGGAGGTCAATCATATTCTGCTGGGGGTGGCACCGGATGATATCGAAGGCCGGCGCAGCGCCCGAGAGCATGCGGAAAGCCTGGTTCAGCAGTTGCAGAAGCAGCCCGAGCTGTTTGCTGAATTTGCCCGTGAGTTTTCTGACTGTCCTTCCAAAGCCCATGGTGGCAACCTGGGGCAGATCAGCAAAGGGCAGACGGTACCGGAATTTGAAAACCAGCTGTTTCTGATGTCCGCGGGGCTTGCCAACAAACCCGTTGAAAGCCGCTATGGTTTTCATGTGGTGCAGGTGGCGAACCGGATCGACGGCGAAGTGATGCCCTACGATATCTGCCGTACCCGGATCGCGGAGTATCTGCAGGATCATGCCTGGGTGAAAGCGGTGAGCCAGTACATCGACATGCTGATGAGCGAGGCCGACATCAAAGGAATGGACAACCCCGGATCGGGGACCCCCTTAGTGCAATAGTGGATAGCCATGAACATGAAACCCCGACAAGCCGGTAAAAGCAAGCCGGGCGTTCTGACGGATTCCTTTGGTCGTACCATTGACTATGTAAGGATATCGCTCACGGACCGCTGCAACTTTCGTTGTCTGTACTGCATGAGTGAGGATATGACCTTCCTGCCCCGGCAACAGGTGCTGAGCCTGGAGGAGGTGTTCATACTGTCCCGTGCCCTGACTGAGCTGGGTGTAAAAAAGATCCGCCTGACGGGCGGGGAGCCTCTGGTGCGTCAGGGGGCTGTTGACCTGATGGCCAGGCTCTCGGCGTTACCCGGTTTGCAGGAACTGGTGTTGACCACCAACGGTTCCCTGCTGGAGGAACAGGCCGGTGATTTGAAGCATGCAGGGGTAAGGCGCATCAATATCAGCATCGACTCTCTGCGGCGGGACCGTTTCCGTGAAATGACCCGCACCGGAGAGCTGAGTCAGGTGCTGGCGGGTATAGATTCCGCCTGCCGCCAGGGCTTTGAACGGATCAAGCTCAATGCCGTGATATTGCAGGGGCGTAATGATGATGAGGTGATTGATTTGCTCGAGTTTGCGCTGGAGCGGGGCATTGATATCAGCTTTATCGAGGAAATGCCGCTGGGGCAGATCACTTCCCACAATCGTGCCAGCAGCTATTTTTCCAGTGAGGATGTTGTCGACCGGATCAGCCAGCGTTACAAACTGATTGAAACACCGGAAAAAACCGCCGGGCCGTCGCGCTATTTCAGAATACCGGGGTTTCCGGATTCCCGTATCGGGCTTATTTCTCCTCACAGCCATAATTTTTGCGCCAGTTGCAATCGGGTCAGGGTTACCGCCGAGGGCCGGTTACTGCTGTGTCTGGGGAATGAGCACAGTGTGGACCTGAAGCGGGTTATCCGGTGCCACCCTGCTGAACCTGAAATCCTGAAACGAGCAATCCTTGAAGCGGTTCAGCATAAGCCCTACAGTCATGAGTTCGACCTGAACCAGACACAGATTGTACGCTTTATGAATACCACCGGCGGCTGAAACCCGCTATCACACGCATCTTCGCTTTATCAACATATAATTAATTGTTATAACAGGGCTTTGCTGCAAGCCAGCGGCAAAGTTTCTGTTTCCTGTTGCAACCTGTACGTTGTGAACGGGAGGCCAGATATGGCTGACTGGTGTACACTTAAAGCATTCGTGAAAGGAGAAACGCGGGTGAATAACCACAAGATTTTGCTGGTAGAGGATAATGCAGATGAAGAAGAGCTGGCGCTGATTGCATTCCGGCGCTCCGGCGTGGACAGCAATGATATCTTTGTTGCAAGAGACGGCCAGGAGGCGGTTGATTACCTCTTCGCGGAAGGGGACTATGCGTCACGCAGTGTGGAATCATCCCCGAAAGTGGTGTTTCTGGACATTAATTTGCCAAAATTGAATGGTTTTGAGGTTTTGAAGCGCATCCGTGCGGACAAGCGGACATCCGTGGTGCCGATCGTAGTGCTGACCTCTTCAGACGAGCAGCGGGATTTGCTTGAGACATACCGGTTGGGAGCTAACAGTTTCGTGCGCAAAGCCCTGGATTTCGATGAGTTCATCGATAATGTCAATGAACTGAGGAAATACTGGCTCGATCTGAATTTGACCGCCTATGAATGAGCCCGAATACAGCCTGAAAGAAGGTCTGAAAATTCTGATCGTTGACGATTCCGAAGACGACGTCTATCTGCTGACGCACACACTGAAAAAATCCATCAGCAGCTTTCATTGCAGGCATGTGGAAACCATTCCGGAGCTGCAAACTGCGCTGAACGACAGCTGGCATGTGGTGATCACGGATCATCACATGAGCGGTTTTTCCTCACTGGAGGTGCTGGATGCGGTGCGTGACAGCAATCCGGATCTGCCGGTGGTGATTGTGTCTGGCGAAATCGGCGAGGATGTGGCCGTAGGCGAAATGCACCGGGGCGCCCGGGATTACATCATGAAGGATAATCTGGCGCGGCTGGCACCGGTGGTATTGCGCGAGTACCGGCAGTACCAGTCCCGCAAAGCCCACAAAAAAACCGAGGAAAATTACCGGTTCCTGCGCTATCACGATAACCTGACCAACCTGGTGAATCGCAAGGAGTTTGAAAACAGCATTGGCAAAGCCCTTGCCGAAGTCAAGCGGAGCCGCAAAACCCATGTGCTGATGTTTCTGGATCTGGACCAGTTCAAGGTGGTTAACGACACCTGTGGCCACATTGCCGGTGATGAGTTGCTGGTCAGAACCACCAATATTCTCAAAGCCTGTATTCGTGAGCGGGATACCCTGGCCCGGTTGGGAGGGGATGAGTTTGGCATTCTGCTGGATAACTGCCATAAGGACGGCGCTTTCAAGGTGGCAAAAACCATCCGGCGCAAGGTGCAGGAAAACCGCTTTATCTGGGAGGGAAAACCCTTTGAGGTTACCATCAGCCTGGGTATGGTGGAAATCAACGAGCATGCCCGGGATATCCACGAACTGCTGAGCTGTGCCGATATTGCCTGCTATGCGGCCAAGGACAAGGGCCGCGATGGTATGGTCTGGTTTACTCCCGATGATGTGGAATACAACAAGCGCCGCTCGGAAATGCAATGGGCGCCCCGCATTCGTCAGGCCGCCGAAGAGGACCTTTTCGTACTTTACCATCAGCCCATGGCCAACCTGGCGAACCTGCCGGGTACCAATACGGAATTTCTGTTACGCATGAGCAGTCCCGAGGGATTGATAGGCCCCGGAGAGTTTATTCCGGCGGCGGAGCGCTACAACCTCATGCCCGTGATTGACCGCTGGGTAGTGAAGCATGTGTTTGAATACCTGAATACCGCGGGTCTGGGGCACCAGGCAGACGGCACTTACTTTATTAACCTGTCAGGATCCACGTTAAGCGATCGCTCCTTTTTTGAAGATATCAAGCGGCTCCAGAAACTGAACCTGATAAACCCGCAGAGTATCTGCTTTGAAATCACGGAAACGGCCGCCATTGATAATCTGGTGGATGCTGTTGGTTTTATCGGAGAAATCCGGCAGCATGGCTACAAATTTGCCCTCGATGATTTCGGCGTGGGACTAAGCTCGTTTTCCTATCTTAAAACCATCCCGGTGGACTACCTGAAGATTGATGGCAGTTTTGTACGAAACATGCTGGAGGACTCCATAGACAGAGGGATCGTTGAAGCCTGCAATAAGATTGCCCACGCAGCAGGGTTGCTGACGGTGGCGGAGTTTGTTGAAAACAGCAAAACACTGGAATTGCTGCGGCAGATCGGCGTGGATTATGCTCAGGGCTATGGTATCAAAAAACCCGGGCCTTTATTGATTGACCCGCTATGAGTATCTGCTGAGCTACAATAAATCAGGATGTAAACTGAATCTTTGCCGGCTGGGGGTGTCGTAAACGGAGGTGCAGCGTGGCCATCATTACGCAGATAACAGGGAAGTGGGTGACTCTCTGCCAGTGGATCAACAACGCCGCTGTCATTCCCGGCCTGCTACTGATTGTTCTGGCTGACATCGCCGCCCGCACTATCTGGCAAGCGCCCATCCCCTGGTCTCAGGAAGTCGTGGGCCTGCTTATTCTTGTACTCTTCTTCACCGGGTTGCCGGTTATCACCGCCAGATCAGAATGGCTTGCGGTGGATTTTCTGGGCCGCTGGCGTAATAACATACTGCAGCGTAGCTTGCCGGTGCTGTTCAGGGTTGCTGTTGGCCTGTTTTTCCTCATTATTGCTGCCGGTGGGGCCTACGCTACCCGGGAAATGCTGCTTTATAAGGAAACCTCCCTGATCCTTGCCATCCCCCATTGGCCATTGGCAATGCTGATGTGCCTCAGTGGCTTGCTGTCGGCGTTGATTGTTGCAGTTCAGCCCGGCGCTGGCCCCCATCGTCCGGGCGCAAGCCCACCGCGAATGCCGCCCGGAAACCAGCCTGGCAAAAAGGTGCATTGATGAATCTTCCAGGCATCGGAATCCTGGCCGTCGCGGTGCTTCTGGCACTGATTGTGCTCAGGGTCCCCATAGGGGTAGCCTTATGGTTGTGCGGGCTGGCGGGGAATCTTTATTTTCTTGGGGTTGAGTCAACGCTGATTCAGTTGCAGCTGGTGATCTGGGAGCTGAATGCCAACTTTGTACTGGTGGCATTACCGCTGTTTATTCTGATGGGGCAGCTGGCGCACCATTTCGGTCTGGGGGCCGATTTGTATCGCTGCTTCGGGCAATGGTTCGGGCGCATTCCCGGGGGATTGGCGGCCACCTCCATTGCCAGTGCGGCGAGCTTCGGCTCCGTTACGGGTTCCAGTGTAGCCACGGTGGCAGCGGTAGGTAAAACCCTGCTGCCGGAAATGCGACGCATGAATTATGACAGCGGTTTTTCGTCAGGAACACTGGCCTCGGCGGGCGTGCTGGCTATTCTGATTCCCCCCAGTATTCCAATGGTATTTTACAGTGCCTGGACAAAAACCTCGCTGGGGGACCTGTTTATAGCCGGTATTGTTCCCGGGCTTCTGCTGGCAGGCGTTTTCATGGCGTATGTTCTGCTCCGGTGCCAGATCGATCCGGCCCTTGGACCCTCTCAGCCTGCCGTAACCTGGAGCGAAAAACTGCGTTCACTGATCTATACCCTGCCGATAGTGGCGGTGTTGCTGGCGGTGTTGCTGGTGATTTATCTGGGCGTTGCCACCCCAACGGAGGCTGCCGCAGTGGGGGTGGCGGGTATAGTCACTGTGGGACTTTTGAAATACCGGCGCGGTGTACCCGGTGGTATGCGCTCCGTTTTCTCGGGGCTCTCCGACAGTATTGATCAGACCGTGTTGTTATCCGCGAATCTCCTGTTGCTGCTGACAGGCGGGCTGGTGTTCAGCCGCTTCATGGCCCATTCGCAATTGACGGACTCGATGATTAGTCTGATCATGGGGCTGGACCTGTCGGTGGTGGTGCTGCTTTGGGCGCTGGTGGTGCTTTATCTGATGCTCGGCGCGATCCTGGATACTTTTGGCATGCTGATTCTCACTCTGCCGCTGGTATTTCCCCTGGTCACCAACCTGGGAGTCGATGCGGTCTGGTTCGGGGTGTTCATGGTTATGATGATTGAACTGGCTCTGATTACTCCACCTATCGGCCTGAACGTGTTTGTGATCCTGAAAATAGCGCCGGACGTATCAGCCCTTAGGGTGTTCAAAGGCACGCTGCCCTTTGTGGTATTGTCGCTGCTGGTGGTTGGCGCCCTGATTTACTGGCCGGAGCTGGCGTTGTGGTTGCCGGAAAGCCTGAACGGAATGTGACTCGACTGTCGGACCATCATGCTGCCACTGCCCGGTTTTCAGTATGAGATTAGTTCGCTGTCTAATTAGGGTCTATACTCCGTAGGTATTTGAATTATAACAATACAAAGCTTTGATGACTCGCGTTGGAACAGCGCGGTTAACCGGGAATGAAATGTGAATATACGGAGCCACGGTTATCAATTAACCTTTTTGTTGCTGGGGGGATTATTGCTGTCCGGTGAATTGCTGGCGGCAGAAAATACAGCGGCCAATACCGCAAAGCGCCAATCCTCACGAAGCACATCGCCTGTTCAGGAAATCGTGGTGACTGCTACCAAGGAAGGTGAGGTAGATCCGCAACAGATCCCTTACGCTATCAGCGTCTTTGACAGGGAAAGCATTAAAAACACCGGCACTGATAATATCGAGGACCTGGAACTGCAGACGCCGGGACTGAATGTATCCCGCAATGGTCAGGCGGCCCGCTTGTATATTCGTGGCATCGGTACCAACCTGGACTTCATTGGCGCGGATCCCAGTGTCACTGTGCATGTGGATGGTGTGTATGAGTCCCGGCCCACCACCGCTCTGGAACAATTTCTGGATGTGGCGCGCGTGGAAGTGTTGCGAGGCCCCCAGGGGACCCTGTACGGCCGTAATTCAACCGGTGGAACCATCAATATTATTACCCGTTTGCCCGACAACGAGAGCCGCGCTCAGGCCAGCATGGAAATCGGCAGTTACCGCTACGCCAATGTAACCGCATCGGCCTCCGGGGCGCTTATCAGCGACACTCTGTACGGTGGCCTGGCTGTCATGAAAACCAACCACGACCCCTACGTGGATAACAAAAGCGGTAATGGGGTTGATGGTTTGCTGGATGATGACAGCCTGAACTCCCGGGCAACGTTGCGCTGGAAAGATTCTGATAGGGAGGCGATTCTCCGCCTGGATTATGCTGAAACTGATCGTGCTACAGGGGCATACAAGCCCACCGGTAAAAGCACCACAGGTTCCCCCAGCCCTCTGGCCAACCAGCTGGATCAGCCGGAGGGTTTTCACGAGATCGCTATTTCCTTTCAGGACCCCGGTGTCGAACAAATCAATGCCGGTGCTGCGGTTGAGGTCAGGATTCCTTTGAGTGACTCTCTGTCGCTGACCTCTCTGACGGCTTACCGGAAAATCGACTACCGCACCGCTGAAGATACCGATGGCTCCAGGCTGGATGTGCTGGTGACTGAAATTGATGATCAGCAGTACCAATGGTCGGAAGAGCTCAGGCTGAACTATCAGAAAGACAGACTCGGACTGGTGGGTGGCCTGTATTACCTGCAGGAACACCACGAATCCGATGCCCGCGTAAACATCAATCTTGCGGGTATTGCCAGTGTGTTCGATGTTGAAAACGACACCACTGCTCAGGCGGCTTTCTTTAATGGTACGCTGGCTGTTACTGATCAGCTCAATCTGTCCGCCGGATTGCGGTACAGCCGGGAAGAAAAAGACTTTGCGGATGTCCGGCAAACGGCATCCGGCACGGGAACCGCCACTGTTTTCGATATTGACGACACAGAAACCTGGGATTCCTGGAGCCCGAAGTTTTCCCTGGATTACACCACGGAAAGCGGTAGCCTGCTGTATGGCACTGTCAGTCGGGGTTTTAAAAGTGGCGGCTATAACTTTACTCTGGCGGATGGCAAATATGACCCGGAGTACGTGACTGCCTACGAGCTGGGACTTAAAAAGCAGTGGCCGGATGCCGGTTTGCGCAGCAACCTGGTGCTGTTTTATTACGACTACGATGATTTACAGGTGTCTGACTTTACCGAGGTGGGTGCTCCCCGTATATCCAACGCAGCAGAAGCCAGTATTCGCGGGTTTGAAGTGGAAAATCGCTGGGTACCCAGCCTGGACTGGCTGTTTGAGCTTAACTTTGCGTTCCTGAGTGCTGAATATGATGACTACGAGGCTCCGCGCACACCGACCCAGCGGGTTGATGTGTCCGGTAATGCGCTGAATGCGGCACCTCGTCGCAAACTGTATCTGGCGGCTCAGTATTTCCAGGATATTTCCCGTGGAACCCTCAGTTATCGCCTGGAATATGGCTGGCAGACGCGCCAGTATTTTACCGCGTTTAATGAGGAAGTATCCTCCCAGCCCACCTATGGACTGTTCAATGCCCGGCTTTCCTTTCGCTCAGTAGGCGATCAGTGGGAGGTGCAGTTCTACGGTGAAAACCTGGGTGACAAGGAATATTCCACATCCAGCCGGGAATTCACGGCGACAACCGTGGGTGTCACGCGGGACATCAACCCGCCCCGAACCTTCGGGGCCACACTGATTTATCATATTTTGTAGAATTCAGAGGGGGAGGAGATTGGCGACTGATATACCCGGTTACCGGGTGACGGAGACTTTGTTTACCAGTGGTCGGACCCGCATAGACCGTGCGCTACGAGAGTCAGACGGTAAGCATGTTATTCTCAAGCAGCTTGAGGAGGCCTTTCCTGATCCCGGACAGGTGTCGCGTTTTTCCTTTTCCTACGACGTTCTCAGTAAATTTGATCATCCTAACATTATTAAAGCGCTGGACTGGGTCAAGGGTGACAAAAAGCCCGTTATGGTACTTGAGGACAACAACAGCATCGATCTTGTCCGCCACCTCAAATCCTTTCCCGGGCAACAGCTACCCGTTGAACAGTTCCTGAATATTGCGGTGCAGCTAGCGGATGCCCTGAGTGTGATTCATCATGCCCATGTCATTCACAAGGATCTGCATCCGGGGAATATTCTGATCAACCCGGAAACAGGGCAGGTACAGATTATCGATTTCGGCCTGGCATCCCTGTTGTCCCGGGAGCAACCGTCCCTGTCCGCACCGGAAAAGCTGGAGGGTGTACTGTCCTACATATCGCCGGAACAAACCGGCCGCATGAACCGGGCGCTGGATTATCGCACTGACTTTTATACCCTGGGAGTGACTTTCTATTATTTGCTGACCGGTGATGTGCCGTTTCATGCAGATGACGCCCTGGGCCTTGTACATGCTCACATTGCCCGGATCCAGACACCGGTGGCCAGTATTCGTGATGATGTTCCCCGGGTAATTTCCAATATTGTCGACAAGCTCCTGAATAAAACGGCGGAGGAGCGCTATCAGAGCGCGCTGGGTCTCTGCAAGGATCTGCAGCGCTGTCGTGGTGCCCTGGTAATGAACAAGCCGCTGCCGGAATTTCCGCTGGCACTGGATGATATTCCGGACCGTTTTCAGGTGCCGCAAAAACTCTACGGGCGCAAGGAGGAAGTGGATGTCCTGTTACGACGTTTCTTTCAGTCCGCCAGCGGCAAACCGAGATTACTGGCGGTGTCGGGTTATTCCGGTATCGGTAAGTCCGCGCTGGTTCACGAAGTGCATAAACCTATTGCCGCTCACAATGGCTTATTTGTGTCGGGGAAGTTTGACCAGTTTCAGCAGAACATCCCCTATTCAGCGTTGCGGCAATCCCTGAAAAGCTGGCTGCAGCATGTATTGTCCCTGTCCGAGGAGCGGCTGAACCGGCTGAAACAGCTCCTGGCGGATGCTCTTGGTGCCAACGCCCGAATCCTGACGGACTTTATGCCGGAATTCGAACATCTGCTGGGCGCATTGCCTCCCGTGGTATCATTGGGAGCTGATGAAGCGAGAAACCGCTTTCATGCTGTTTTCCATGAATTCATCAAGGTGATCAGCTGGCAGCGGCCTTTGGTTATATTTTTTGATGATGTCCAGTGGGCGGACCAGGGGACCCTGGATTTGCTGCCGGTTCTGATCAGTCATGAGGGTTGCCGGCTGCTGGTGGTGATGGCTTACCGAGATAACGAGGTGCATGAAATGCACCCGTTGATCAGGGCGCTCCACGAGATTGAGGAATCCCCCCTGATGCGGCCAACCCTGAGTTATCTGAAACTGGGGCCGCTGGATGTGGAACAGACAAACCAGTTGCTCCAGGATGCACTCTACAGGCCACATGATGATGTGATGGCGCTGGCCAGGCTGATCCATGGTAAAACCGCTGGCAATCCGTTTTTTACCGCCGAATTTCTGAAAAAGCTTTATACCGACGGTTTGCTGAATTTCAACCTCAACCAGCAGCGCTGGAGCTGGAATATTGAAGAAATTCAGTCGCGGGGTATTACCGATAATGTTGTGGAGCTGATGCTTGGAAAAATGCAGCAGCTGCCCCGGCGAACCCGGGAGCTGATCCAGCTGGCGGCCTGTGTGGGCAGCCGCTTTGATCTGGACACCCTGGCAATGATTGCCGGTATCCCGCTGATCCAGCTGACCCGGGCGATCTGGCCTGCGTTACAGGATGGCCTTCTGGTCCAGGATGGTGGTGACTGGTTCCCGGGGGTGGTTGAGCAAAGCGGCGGATCATATACGGTGCCCAGAGAGCCCGATAACTTTCTGTCCCAGTCCTCGCCGTTGTCACCTTACTGCCGTTTTATCCATGACCGGATGCTGCAGGCGGCCTATGAGTCGCTGGATGAAAATACCCGGAAAGAAACCCATTTGAGAATTGGCCGATTGCTACTGCAGCATGCCGGTGATTCCCTGGATAACGAACAGATTTTTTCCATCGTCGGGCAGCTTAACAAAGGGCATGACCTGATGACGGATGCCGAAGAACGTGAACGGCTGATCAGGTTGAATCTTGTGGCATCAGGCCGTGCCCTTGAAGCCTGCGTCTGGCGGGCAGCCTCCGAATTCAGCAGCATCGGAATTGAGTTGTTGCCGGACAATGCCTGGGAGGTCTGTTTTGAACTGACCCGTGACCTTTACAATGTCATGGCCGAGAGCGAATACCTGAGTGGAAACCCCGAACTGTCGGAGCAATATTACCAGTTACTGTTTGATCACCTGCAGGATGACCTTACCAAGGCACAGATCTGTGCCACCCGGCTGGTTCAGCATATCGGCCGCGGACAGTGGTTTGAAGGTGCGGTGTACGCCAGGGAAGGCCTGGTATATCTTGGTCTGGAAGTGCCCGTTTCTGAGCAGGAGGTCATTGGGCAGATAAGACTGGAGCAGGACGCCCTGGACAAGCACCTGGAACGGGTATCTATCGAGGGTATTGTGAATTTGCCGGAAATGGATGACCAGCGGTTGTTGGTTGCGGCAAGAATATTTCCCAATCTTTCCCAGTGTGCAGCCATCATCGGGGAAAATACCCTGCGGGATTATTGTGCCATCAAGGGAATGAATCTGGTGCTTGAAAACGGCAAGTCTGACCTGGCGGCCATGCAGCTGGCCTGTTATGCCTATTATTTAAGGATGCAGGAGCGTTATACCGAAGCCTTCAGGATCGGTTGTCAGGCCAGGCTGATTGCGGAAAGCTATGACTACTGCCGGGAAATTGCCAATTGCTACAACATGCTTGCAGCAACGGTTTTTTACCTTAAAAAGCCACTGGACGACTGCATTTATCTCCACGAGCGGGGGTATCAGCTGGGGCTGGAAAATGGTGAAATTGCCAGAGCGGCTCTGAATATCTGCAATACACTCTTTGTCAAAGTTTCCCAGGGCCTGAACCTGAGCACATTGCGGGACGATGCGGTGGCTATACAGGATGTCTTGATCAGACACTCTATATTTCACCCGCTGGCAGGTATTATAGAGAAATTTGCAAGAGCACTGGCAGCTGAGCGGGATTCCCCGTCTCACGCGCTGGATGATGACTTTTTTGGTGACGAGTTTGAAAAAATCCGCACCAGTTTCCATTTTACCTACCTGAACCATTACCGGGCCCAGCTGGCATTCTGGTGTTGCGATTATCGCTACGCGTTGCACTGGGTGCGGGAGTCGCGACGTCAGTGGCACCGGTTGCCCCCAGGATGTTTTACCATCGATCACCTTTTGATTCAGGGTATTTTACTGGCGAAAGACTGGAAGCATCTTGACGACATTGACAAAGATCATCTTGCACATTGCGAACATACCCTGAAGGTTTTGTCCGAGCTTTATGCTGTAAATTTCATGCATAAATATCACCTGCTTCGGGCAGAGTTGCTGCGCTACCAGGGCGCTTCCATGGAGCAGGTTGCGGTGAATTACCGGGATGCCATCGAGTTGGCGGGGCGCTACGGTTTTATTCAATACCAGGCGCTTGCCAATGAACTGTTTGCAGATTACTGGCTGGCCCATGACATGGATATTCTGGCCGAGTCCTATCTGCGGGAAGCTTTGTATCTTTACCGGCAGTGGGGGTGTTCACCCCGCATAAAGCGGATAAGCTCTCATTACTCGAAAATACTGTCTGCCGGGGAAAAACGAATCCAGCGCACCTATTCCCGCACTGTGACCACCAGTTCCGCGATTGATCAGGCACTGGATATGGCGTCTGTCATGAAATCCGCGCAACTGATATCCAGCGAGCTGCGCCAGGATCAGCTGGCGGCCCGGGTGCTGCAGGTGATTGTAGAGTGTGCCGGTGCGACATCGGCGGCGCTGGTATTCCAGGAGAATGACACGCCTGTGGTGCAGGCTATTATCGATGAGGCCGGCACCATTGAAGTGCCTTCACCCATGCCGGCGCTGAATGACTGTAAAGGGTTACCCCATAATATTATCAGCTATGTGTTGCGCAGTGATGAGCTGGTGAATGTCGGTGATGTTCTGGGGGAGCGGAGCTTTATGAATGATCCGTACATAATGCAGTACCAGCCGCGCTCGGTGCTTTGTATGCCGGTTAATTACCGGGACCATACTGTCGGCGCATTGTATCTGGAGAACAAATATACCATTGATACCTTTAACCGGGACCGGATGAGCGTTATCCGCCTGTTGCTGTCCCAGGCGGCCATTTCTTTTGAAAATGCCCGGCTGTTTTTCGAGGTAAGCACCCTGAACCAGACGCTGGAAAGGAAGGTTGAACAGCGCACCCATGATCTGGCGCAGGCTAATGAAAGCCTGAGCCAGGTGGTAAGAGAGCTGGAGCTGGCCAATGAGGAGCTGAATTCCTTCAGCTACAGTGTGTCTCATGATTTGCGCTCACCGCTGAGAGCTTTGCGCGGCTTCAGCAAAATCCTCAAGGATGATTATATGGATCAGCTGGAGGATGAGGCGGCAAACCTGCTGCAAAGAATAATAAAAAGCAGCAACAGGATGTCCGATCTGATTGACGGGTTGCTGGAGTTGTCGCGAATGCAGCGCCGGGAACTTACGCGCCAGAACGTGGAGTTGTCGGCAATGGTGCGGGATGCCTTCGATGAGATGAAAGCCCGCTATCCGGATGCCAGCGTCACAGCCACTTGCGCGGAACATTGTACGGTATACGCAGACGAGCGGATGATGTATTCCCTGGTGCTTAATCTGATCGGCAATGCCTGGAAATATTCAGGCACAAGCGGTGATGCGAAAGTGGAGTTCGGGGTGCAGCCCCATGATGGCAGCGGGATTACGGAAGGACTGGGCTTGTTACCCGACACGCTGCCGGCGGGAGAGCCGGTATATTTTGTCAGGGATAACGGCGTTGGTTTTGATATGAATCATGCGGACAAACTGTTTTCGCCTTTCCAGCGCCTGCATTCGGAAAAACAGTTTACGGGAACCGGTATTGGCCTTGCGACAGTCAAACGCATTATCGAAAAGCATGGCGGATATATCTGGGTTGTATCCCGGGAAGGAGAGGGCGCCACTTTCTACTTTACGCTGCCTGCAAAAGCGGATAACGCTTCACGGTAAACGTTCAGATGGTCTGACTTTCAGACGACCTGATAAAGTGCTTCAATCAGCCGGTTGGCGCAGGGGCCGGTGTTGTCCGTCGCCCGGATCAGATTACAACAATAGCCAAAGCCCAGATTGTTCTCGGGGTCCGCGAAGCCCGTTGGCCCCCCCAGGCCGGGGTGACCAAAGCTGCGGGGGTTTTTGCCGATTTTAAAATAGGGGTTATTGAGCATGAAACCGGTGCCAAAACGGAAGTGGCGGTTGGAGATTTTTTCCACCTCATCCCATTGCTGTTCTATGGCCTTTGCCAACAACGCGGAACTCAGGAAATGCCCGGTGCCCTGATTCAGATCTTCGCAGAGAGCATAATAAATCCGTGCCAGCGCGCGCGCTGTCCCATGACCATTGGCAGAAGCAAA
>JAWVYU010000035.1:0-23184 GCA_033722575.1 Ketobacteraceae bacterium
CCCCGGCGCGGGGGTGTAGCTGTCCAGAACCTGCAGATAATTCGCCCTTTCATAGGCGCTGGGATCAACGGCGTGCTGATAGCTCAGGCTGCCTTTCAGCTGCTGCACGGACTGGTATTCCTTGTCTTCCATCCATTGGATCATTTGCTGCAGTACCGGCTGCACCGCTTCCGGGCCCTGCGCCAGCAGCAAACTGCAAAGATGCACCACATCGGCGCCGGCCAGCAGCGCCTTGAGGGCATCCCGGTGGTCATGGAATCCGCCGGTGGCCGCCAGCCCGAGTTTTACCTGGGGGCGCAGCAGGGCAATCCAGTGAATTCTGAGCAGGCATTCATAACTGCTGGAGAGTTGCAGGCGGGGTGCGACAGTCAGCGTGTCCAGATCAATATCCGGCTGATAGAAACGGTTGAATAACGACACCCCTTGGGCGCCAGCCTGCTCCAGCCGGTTCACAAAATGAGTCAGCGACGTGATCTGAGGTGACAGCTTTACCGTGAACGGAATACGGATGGTTCTGGAAAGCTCATGAACGATCTTCAGATAGCGTCGCTCAATATCATCGCTGCTGTCGGCCCGGTTGGCGTTAATGCTGTAAAGATTCAGTTCAATGGCGTCACAGCCGGCTGATTCCAGATCCCTGGCATGATCAATCCAGCCGCTGGCGGTGGTGCCATTAAGGCTCCCGATCACCGGAATGGACAGGGCGCCCTTGTAGCGTTCCACCTTTTCCAGATACTGATCCAGGGTGGAATGGAAAGTAGGCGGCGCTGGGAGAAAGCTGTCTGCCTCAGCATGCCCTATGTCCTGGTGCTCGATAAAGCGCGACATGTTTTCCTGTTCATTGATCAGGGCTTCTTCGAACAGGGAGGGCAGGATCAGTGCCGCAGCACCGTAATCCTCCAGACGCCGGGCATCATCCAGGTTGCCGGTCAGGGGGCTGGAGGAAGGCACCAGCGGATTCTTCAGGCTCAGCCCCAGGTATTCAGTTTTCAGGTCCACCATCATGCATCTCCCTCTTCATCCCAGTCCAGCGATGCCAGTTGCTGATATCGCTCGTAACGTTCCCGCACCTCTTTACGGGCTTCTGTCAGCAATGCTTCGGCGCGCTCGGGGTCTGTGTTCCAGAGCATGTTGAAGCGGGTTTCGCTCTTCACGAAATCCCCGTAATCAATAGACGGTGCCTTGGAGTCCAGTTTCAGCGGGTTTTTGCCGGTGGCAGCTTTTCTTGGATCAAAGCGGAACAGTGGCCAGTGACCCGAGTCTACCGCCAGGTTCTGCTGACGATGATTGTTGCTCATATCCACACCATGGGCAATGCAGGGGGAGTAGGCGATGATCAGCGAGGGCCCGGGATAGTTTTCCGCTTCAATAAAGGTATGCAGGGTATGAACATCCTTGGCGCCGTAGGCCACATGGGCGACATAAACGTTTTCATAGGTCATGGCGATACGGGCCAGGTCTTTTTTCGCTGCCGGCTTGCCGCTGGCTGAAAACTTGGCCACTGCCCCTCTGGGGGTGGCTTTGGAGGTCTGGCCGCCGGTGTTGGAATAGACCTCTGTGTCCAGCACCAGAATGTTCACATCACGGCCGGAGGCCATGACATGGTCCAGCCCGCCAAAACCGATATCGTAGGCCCAGCCATCGCCGCCGATAATCCAGACGCTCTTTTTGCAGAGGGCGTCCGCCACGGACAGCAACAGGCTGGCCACCGGATCAGTCATGGATCTCAAAGCAGTTTTCAGCGTTGCAACACGCTGACGCTGTTCGTAGACAGCGGCTTCGTCATCCTGAGCCGCGTTCAGCAGCTCATTCACCAACTGGCCATCCAGTTTGCTCTGCAGCTGTACCAGGCAGTCTTCCGCGATCCGGCGCTGCTGGTCATAAGCCGCCCGGATTCCCAGGCCAAACTCGGCGTTGTCCTCAAACAGGGAATTGTTCCAGGCCGGACCCCGCCCTTCGGCGTTTTTTGTCCAGGGGGTGGTTGGCAAGTTGCCGCCATAAATGGATGAACAGCCGGTGGCATTGGCTACAATCATGCGATCGCCAAACAGCTGGCTGGCCAGCTTAATGTCGGGCGTCTCGCCACAGCCGGAGCAGGCGCCGGAAAATTCAAACAACGGCTCCAGCAACATGGAGCCCTTCATGGTATTGGCTTTCACTTCCCGCCGGTCCATATCAGGCAGGGTCAGAAAGTATTCCCAGTTGATTTTTTCCTGCTCCCGCAAAGGGGGCTGCGGTGCCATGTTAATGGCTTTGTAATTGGCACGGCTTTTATCCCGTATGGGGCAGATATCCACGCACAGGGAACAGCCGGTGCAGTCCTCGGGTGCAACCTGATAACTGATATGGGTGCCCTGGGGGTAATCCTTGCCAAGAATCTGAACATGCTTGAAGGTTTCCGGTGCGTCTTTTACGGCCGTTGCAGGAAAGGCTTTGCTGCGGATAACACCATGGGGGCAAACGAAGGCGCACTTGCCGCAGTGGGTGCAGAGATTTTCATCCCACACCGGAATTTCCAGGCCGATATTGCGTTTTTCAATTTTTGCGGTGCCGGTGGGGTAAGTGCCGTCGGCGGGTAACTGGCTGACAGGAATCAGATCACCCCGTCCGGCAATAATCTCTGCAGTCACCTGTTTGACAAAGTCCGGCTCATTGGCCGCAGCGATTTCCCTGATATGCCGTTGCGAGCTGACTTTATCGGGTACCTCAACCTGCTGCAGGGCGGCCAGGGTATTGTCGATGGCCTGAAAGTTTTTCCGCACAATATGGCGGCCCTTTTTGCCATAGGTGTTTTCCACTGAAGCCTTGATTTCGGCGATGGCCTTGTCTTTGGGCAGCACACCGGAAATAGCGAAGAAACAGGTCTGCATGACGGTATTGATGCGCCGGCCCATGCCGTTTTCCTGTGCCACCTTGTAGGCATCAATCACATAAAAGCGGATGTTTTTATCAATGATCTGCTGCTGGGCTTTTTGCGTCAGGCTGTCCCATGCTGCAGCTGGGTCGTCCGGAGTGTTTAACAGAAAGACCGAGTCGGACGCCGCCTTGGTGAGCATGTCGAACCTTTCCAGGAACACCGTTTGATGACAGCCCACAAACTGTGCCGCGTTATCTGCAATCAGATAAGCTGAACGGATCGGCTGTTTGCCGAATCGCAAATGGGACACCGTGACGGCACCGGATTTTTTTGAATCGTAAACAAAGTAACCCTGGGCATACAGATCCGTTTGCTCACCGATAATTTTAATGCTGTTTTTATTGGCGCTGACGGTGCCGTCGGAGCCCAGTCCGTAAAACAGGCACTGAATGGTCTCGCGGTTGGCATCGGGGGCTTTGCTGTCATCCCAGGGCAGGCTGGTATTGCCAACGTCATCATGAATGCCAACGGTAAAATGATGCTTCGGCTTGTCCTGTTTCAGATTGTCCAGCACGGCACACACCATGCCCGGCGTGAATTCCTTGGAGGACAAACCAAAACGGCCGCCCACCACCTTCGGTATGGATTTCATTGGCAGGCTGTCATTATTGAATGCATCCAGAATGGCAGTGCACACATCCTTTAATAAAGGCTCACCATCGGCTCCCGGTTCCTTGGTGCGGTCCAGTACGGCGATGGCTCTGGTAGTGTCGGGCAAAGCCTTTAAAAACGCCTGGCTGGCAAATGGGCGATACAGGCGCACTTTCAGTACGCCCACTTTTTCGCCCTGCTGTTGCAGGCGGGTTACTGTTTCTTCCGCGGTGTCGGCACCGGAACCCATCACCACCACCACACGCTCCGCATCCTCTGCCCCGGTGTAATCAAACAGATGATACTGCCGCCCGGTTAACTGCCCGAACTGATCCATGCAGGCCTGCAGCTGATCCGGAAACCGGTCGTAATAAAGGTTCACCGTTTCCCGCGCCTGAAAAAACACATCGGGGTTTTGCGAGGTGCCCCGCACCACCGGATGGTCCGGCGACAGGGCCCGTTGCCGGTGAGCATAAATGGCTTCGCGATCAATCATCGAGTCAATGGTGGCATCGTCGATCAGGCTGATCTTGGCGATTTCATGGGAGGTTCTGAAGCCGTCAAAAAAATGCAGCACGGGAATACGGCTCTGCAAGGTGACTGCCTGGGTCAATAACGCAAAATCATGGGCTTCCTGAACGGAATTCGACGCCACCAGGGCAAAACCGGTTCCCCGCGCCGACATCACATCACTGTGATCAGCAAAAATCGATAAAGCCTGTGCTGCCACCGAGCGTGCGGCAATATGAAATACCGTCGGCGTCAGTTCCCCGGCAATCTTGTACATGTTGGGCAACATCAGCAGCAAACCCTGCGACGCCGTAAATGTGGTGGCCAGCGTCCCCGCCTGCAATGCACCATGAATGGCGCCGGCGGCCCCTGCTTCACTCTGCATCTCAATAATCTGTGGTACCGTGCCCAAAAGATTCCTGCGTCCCCGGGCAGACCAGGCATCCGCATGCTCACCCATGGGTGAGGCCGGCGTAATCGGGTAAATGGCAATGACTTCATTGGTTTTATGGGCAATATAAGCCACCGCCTCATTACCATCGACAGTGACCTGTTGTTGGGCATTTTCAGTGGCAGTCACAGGCATATCCATCATCTTCTCGGGGGCTTTTGCTTCGCACAGATCGCACCACTGTTACACGCCCCTTAAACAACAAAATTGACCTGGAACAAGAATTCCGATGATGTCACCGAATTGTTAATTGAAACGCATAGCATAATGATAAAGCCTGCTCCCGGGCTTTATGATCCCTCCGCACGTAAAATCGCCTGTAACAGGATTCTCCAACGAAAAGCTTGAAAACCCCCGAATCACCCCCATTTAGGATGAACAATCTAATTCCACACCCTACAATCCACCTCAACGATCAATCCGAAAACGAGCTACACTAGTAGTCAAATTCATAACAACAATAAGAAAAATCACTCAAGGAACACAGAAATAATGCCAAAGTGGTCACCCAACAAAGACCCGAATGCAAAAAATGAAGCCGAAAAATACGACAATCCCGTCCCCAGCCGGGAGTATATTGCCCGCCTGCTGGAAGATGTTGGTCAACCTTTAACCCACAAACAAATCTGCGCTGAATTTGGCGTCTTCGAAGACGATCAGGTAGAGGCTATCCGCCGCCGCCTGCGCGCCATGGAGCGTGATGGTCAGCTAATGAGCAATCGCCGCGGCGCCTACGGGGTCGTGGATAAAATGGATCTGATTACCGGTGTCATCATTGGCCACCGGGACGGGTTCGGTTTTCTCAAACCCGATAGTGGTGGCGACGATTATTTCCTGAGCCCCCGCCAGATGCGCTGTGGCTTTGACGGAGACCGCGTGCTGGCCCGGCAATCCGGGGTCGACCACCGTGGTCGCAAGGAAGCCACCATCATTGAGGTGCTGGAACGCAAAACCAAACAGCTGGTGGGCCGCTACTTCCGCGAGAGCGGAGTGGGTTTTGTGGTGCCGGAAAACAGCCGCATCGGACAGGACATCATGGTGTTGCCGGAAGAATCCGGCGGTGCCGAGCACGGCCAGTTTGTGGTGGTCAAACTGACCGAGCAGCCCGGTTACCGGTCGCGCCCCAAGGGCGCTATCGTGGAAGTCCTGGGGGATCACATGGCTCCAGGCATGGAAATCGAAGTGGCGATCCGCAACTACGATATTCCCCACGAGTGGCCGGAAGCGGTAATGGAGCAGGCCCGGAAATATGGCGATCACGTCCGTGAAGAAGACAAACAGCTGCGGGTGGATCTGCGCCATCTGCCCCTGGTGACCATTGACGGCGAAGACGCCAAGGACTTTGATGACGCTGTTTATGCCGAGCGCAAAAAGAATGGTGGCTGGCGTCTGATTGTGGCCATCGCCGACGTTTCCCATTACGTACACCCCAACGATGCCTTGGATCAGGAAGCCCAGCGTCGCGGTAATTCCGTGTACTTTCCCGAATTCGTTGTGCCCATGCTGCCGGAAAGCCTGTCCAATGGACTTTGTTCCCTGAATCCTGAAGTGGACCGGTTGGCCATGGCGGTGGAAATCTCTGTCAGTGCAGCCGGTAATATATCCCGTTACCAGTTTTTCGAGGCGGTTATCCGCTCCCATGCCCGGCTGACTTATAACAAGGTGGGCGCCGTGATTGATGAGCCCGAGAGTGATAGTGGCCGGGCGGTAATGGAACAGCACGGCAAGGTAATTCCCCAGATCTATGATCTCTACGAACTCTATCTGGCGCTGCGACAGCAGCGGGAATCCCGGGGCGCCATTGATTTTGAAACCACCGAAACCCGTATCGTGTTCGGCGAAGACAGAAAGATCGAGGAAATTGTTCCGGTGCACCGGAACGATGCCCACCGCATTATTGAAGAATGCATGCTGGCTGCGAACGTGGCGGCAGCCCGGTTTCTGGAAAAACACAAACTGCCCGGACTGTACCGGGTCCATGAAGGCCCGAAAGAAGAGAAGCTGGAGAAACTCCGGATCTTTCTGGCGGAGCTGGGGATCGAGTTTCCCGCCAAAGGCAAGCCTGATCCGGCAGATTACCAGGCCGTGATGGAGCAGATTGAAGGGCGCCCCGATGCGGATCTGATTCAGACAGTCATGCTGCGTTCCATGAACCAGGCCGTGTATTCGCCGGACAACAAAGGGCATTTTGGGCTGGCTTACAACTCTTACACCCATTTTACCTCACCCATCCGCCGTTATCCGGACTTGCTGGTGCACCGGGCCATTCGCTACCAGGTGCGATCCGAGGAGCAATCAAACAATGTCCTGCGGGTGAAAGGTGCCAAACCCCTGAAAAAGGAACGTTGGCTGCCCTACGATATGGCGGCCATGCTGGCGCTTGGTGAGCAATGTTCCATGACCGAGCGCCGTGCCGATGAAGCCACCTGGGACGTGGTGGGCTGGCTTAAATGCGAATACATGCAGGACAAGGTGGGCGAGGAGTTCGATGGGCTGATTACCGCCGTTACCAACTTTGGCCTGTTTGTGGAGCTCAATGATGTCTATGTGGAAGGACTGGTGCATGTCAGCTCGCTTACCAGCGACTATTACCACTTTGATGAAGTCCGACACCGTCTGAAAGGGGAAAGATCCGGTATCCAGTTTGCATTGGGTGACCCCGTGACGGTGCGTGTGGCCCGCGTGGGGCTTGATGATCGCAAGATCGATTTCGAACTTATTGAAGGGGGCATCCGGCAGCGCTGGAGCAAGGGAGAACTCAAAGAAGCCCGTAAATCCAAGGGTGGTGACCGGGGTAATAAAAAAGCCGATAAAAGTGCCCGTGGGAAATCCAAAGGCAAGGACGGTTCCGCAAAGGCTTCAGGAAAGGCTTCGGCCAAGGGCAAAGGGAAGCAGCGTGGCTCTGCCGGCTCCGGAAAAGCTTCCGGCAAGGGCGGTAAACAAAGCCCGTCCCGAAAATCGCGGCGTCGTTAGCTTATGGCAAAACCGGATTGGGTGTTCGGTCTTCACACCGTCAGTGCGATTCTTGAAAGGCACCCGGAGCGGGTGCTGGAAGTGTATCTGCTGGAAGGTCGCGATGATCAGCGTGCCCGGCAGATTCAGGACTGGGTGAAAACCCATGGTATTCCCCTGCGTCAGGTTCCCCGCCAGCAACTGGATGATCTGGCCCGGCGGGATGGCTCCGGCGACGCCAATCATCAGGGTGTGGTGGCCAAGTGCCGGCTTGCCCAGCCATTGACCGAGGCGGAGCTGATGCAGCGGGTGGACAGTGCTGCTGAACCGGTGCTGCTGCTGATACTGGATTCCGTTACGGATCCCCACAACCTGGGGGCCTGTATCCGTACAGCCGATGCCGTTGGTGCCCACGGGGTGATCACCACCCGGGACAAGGCGGCTGGCCTGACGCCTGTTGTGCGCCGAGTTGCCGTGGGAGCAGCGGAAGTGGTGCCGTTCTATCAGGTCACCAATCTGGCCCGAACCCTGGATGATCTCAAACAGCGGGGTGTCTGGGTGGTGGGAACCGCCATTGATGACACCGCCCGCAGCCTCTATGACACTGATCTGAAAGGGAATCTGGCGCTGGTGATGGGGGCGGAAGGTAAAGGTCTGCGGCGCCTCACCAAAGACAAGTGTGATTCCCTGGTCTATATCCCCATGCAGGGCAGTGTGGACAGCCTGAATGTCTCGGTGGCCGCCGGAGTTTGCCTGTTTGAGGCGCTTCGTCAGAGAAGTTAGTACTTGCCAACCTCTTGTGGGTTGTAATTCCTGCTAATATGTCCCTTCAGGCTTGCAGATGCTGCGGCTGTGGCGTAGAATCTCGCCTCTTTTTCCGGGCGCCCGTGCGCCTGAAAAAAGTACAAAAGCAACGTCCCTGCAGGGTTTTCTCGGCCGTGTCAGGGAAATCACCAACTCCTTGCCTTACCGTGCGTCGGAAGGCTTTTTCCCGTAAGGAGCAACAATGAGACATTACGAGATCATTTTTCTGGTCCACCCGGATCAGAGCGAACAAGTACCTGCCATGGTTGAGCGTTACAAGGGTACGATCACTGATGGTGGTGGCACCATTCATCGCCTGGAAGACTGGGGCCGTCGTCAGCTGGCTTACCCCATCAACAAAATCCACAAGGCGCACTATATTCTGATGAACATTGAATGTTCACGGGAAGTGCTGGATGAACTCACCAACACATTCAAATTCAATGATGCGATTCTGCGTAACCTGGTTGTCCGCAAGGAAAACGCCGTTACCGAAGAATCGCCGCTTGCGCGTTCTGAAGAGAAAGAGCAGACCCGTCGTCCGGTGGCCGAAACGACTTCCGGCAGAGATGACGACGATGATGACAGTGACGACGACAGCGACGATTAATCGCTGTTAATTGTGTGGAGAAGAATCAGGTAATCATGACCGGCGTTGTGATTGAAGTGGAATCACAACGTGTCAGCCCCGGGGGAGTGGCCCATCAGCGAATCATGCTGCAACACCGCTCCCGGCAGGAAGAAGCGGGTAAGCCGCGGGAAGTTTTCTGCAGGTTGCTGACAGAGCTGCGTGGTGACCTGGTCAGCAAGGCGCAGCCACTGGCGGTCAATGACCGGGTAGAAGTGAGCGGTTTTCTGGCACGCTCCGGTTATAAAGATGAAACCGGCACCAAACTGATTCTCCACGCCACTGACATACGCAAGACTGATTGAATCAATATTTGACCGTACATTAACGTTTAGAACAGGAAATTATCATGGCACGTTTTTATCGTCGCAGAAAATTCTGCCGCTTCTCAGCGGAAGGTGTTGTTGAGATCGATTACAAGGATCTGGACACCCTGAGAAACTACATCACTGAAACTGGCAAGATCGTACCCAGCCGTATTACTGGTACCAGCGCCAAATATCAGCGCCAACTGGCCCGCGCCGTAAAACGCGCCCGCGCGGCAGCCTTGTTACCCTTCACCGATCAGCACCAGTAAGCCGGTCAGTGATTAACAGGTTTAAGAGGTAAATATCATGCAAGTTATTCTGTTGGAAAAAATCCGTAACCTGGGTGAGCTGGGTGACCAGGTCTCTGTAAAGGCCGGTTATGGACGCAACTTTCTGGTGCCTAAGGGCAAAGCCGTTCCTGCCACCAAGGACAATGTAAAATACTTTGAAGAGCGTCGTGCCGAGCTGGAGCAGAAAGCCGCTGAAAAGCTGGCGGATGCCGAAGCGCGTCTGGCCAAAATTCAGGAAATCGGCAATATCACCATCACTGCCAAGGCCGGTGACGAAGGCAAGCTGTTCGGTTCCATCGGAACCCGCGACATCGCCGAAGCGATCACCGAAGCCGGTGTGGCAGTGGCAAAGGCTGAAGTGCTTCTGCCCCTGGGTGTGATCCGTAATACCGGCGAATACGAGATCGGTATCCAGGTTCACCCGGACGTGAGTGGTGAAATCACGCTGTCTGTTGTGCCTGAATAAGCCACTGGGCCGGGGCAACAGGCTGGTTTGAGTCCGGTGGAATGATGCAGTATCCGCCTGGCGCAATCGGAAGAAGCCAACATCCTTAACGGTGTTGGCTTTTTTTGTTCAGGGATGGCTATCATTTGCGGCGGGACGTTGTCATTGCCCTTGAAGACGTTGTAACTTCAATGCTTTAGACCATCTATTGTGATCAGAACGAGTCGTCATGTCTGAGTATTCCGAAGAAAAAGTAACCGATCTGGAAACCTCCAGAATCAAAGTCCCCCCACACTCCCTGGAAGCGGAACAGGCTGTTCTGGGCGGCCTGATGCTGGATAACAACGGGTTTGACGATGTGTCAGAAATCCTCAGCGATGTGGATTTCTACCGTCGTGATCACCGCCTGATTTACAGTGCCATGTTTCAGCTTGCCGAGCAGTCCCGGCCATTTGATGTGATCACCCTGGGCGAGGTGCTGGAGAATTCCGGCGCGCTGGAGCAGGCCGGCGGCATGGCCTATCTGGCGGAGCTGGCAAAGAACACCCCCAGTGCCTCCAATATCAAGGCTTACGCAGAAATCGTGCGGGACCGCTCGATACTGCGGCAGATGATCCAGGTCTCCAACGAGGTGGCCGAAAGCGCCTTTGATCCCCAGGGCCGCTCCACCCATGAGCTGCTGGACGCGGCGGAGCGCAAGGTATTTGCCATTGCCGAGCAGGGAGCCAAGAAAGGTGGCCCCCAGGGCATCAAATCGATCCTGAAATCCACCGTGGACAAGATCGATGAACTGTTTTCCAACGATGAGGCTCTGACAGGCCTGAGCACCGGCTTTACCGATCTGGATGAAATGACCTCGGGCCTGCAGCCCTCGGATCTGGTGATTGTGGCGGCCCGGCCTTCCATGGGTAAAACCACCTTCTCCATGAACCTGGTGGAAAACGCCATTATCCGCACCGGTAAACCGGCGCTGGTGTTCTCCATGGAAATGCCCTCGGAATCCATCGTCATGCGGATGCTGTCGTCACTGGGCCGTATCGATCAGACCCGCATCCGCAGTGGCAAGCTGGAAGAGGAAGACTGGCCCCGCTTCAATTCCGCCATCAGTATGCTGGCCGAGCAGCAACTCTTTATTGATGACCAGGGTGGTCTGAGCCCCGTGGAATTGCGGGCGCGAGCGCGCCGGGTAGCACGGGAGGTCGGTCAGATCGGCATTATTCTGGTGGACTACCTGCAGCTGATGCAGGTACCGGGGGCGGAAAGCCGGGTGGCCGAGATCTCCGAAATCTCGCGTTCCCTCAAGGGCCTGGCCAAGGAAATGAATTGTCCGGTGGTGGCGCTGTCCCAGCTGAACCGGAGTCTTGAACAGCGTCCCAACAAGCGCCCGGTAATGTCCGACCTGCGGGAATCCGGCGCCATAGAGCAGGACGCGGACGTGATCATGTTTATCTATCGCGACGAAGTCTATAACGAAGACACGGATGACAAGGGCATTGCCGAAATTATTATCGGCAAGCAGCGTAACGGCCCCATTGGCAGCCTGCGACTGGCGTTTCTGGGTAAATACACCCGGTTTGAAGATCTGGCCCACGATTACGGGGGGCAGTACTAGATGGCCCGTGGCACCAATGCAGTGGTTGATCTGGGCGCCCTGCAGCATAATTTCCGGGTGATCCGCCAGCGGGTGGGAAGCAGCCGGGTTATGGCGGTGGTGAAGGCAGATGCCTATGGCCATGGTATTGAGCGTGTGGCCGCGGCGCTACCGGACGCCGATGGCTTCGGGGTGGCCATTATTGAAGAGGCGATTCAGCTGCGGGATGCCGGGGTGACGCAACCCATTGTGTTGCTGGAAGGCGTGACCAGCCCGGGTGATCTGGCGGAAGCCGCCAGTCGCCATCTGGATGTGGTGGTGCACACCGAGGAGCAGCTGCTGTTTCTGGAATCCACAGAGCTGCCTGCCCCCCTGAGGGTCTGGCTCAAGTTCAATACCGGTATGCACCGTCTGGGGGTTGAGATTGAAAAGCTCGCTCCCTGCTACCGGGCACTGCGCTCCATGGACAAAGTCTCGGATATCGTGCTCACCAGTCATTTTGCCTGCGCCGACGAACCGGATCCCGGTCACGCACTGGCCCAGCAGGCGCGGTTTGAAGGGGCTGTGACTGCCCTGAACGACAGTATTCCGGAAACGGATGTGTGCTCCCAAAGCCTGAGCCTTGCCAACTCGGCCGGCGTGTTTTCCCGGCCGGAATCCCACTATGACTGGGTGCGGCCCGGTATCGCCCTCTATGGGGCCTCGCCGTTACTGGAGGTGAGCGCCGCGCAGCTGGATCTGAAGCCGGTCATGGAGCTGCGCAGTACCGTGCTGGCTACCCGGCAGGTAAAACCGGGTGAGACCGTGGGCTACGGCGCCACCTGGGAGGCGGATCAGGAAACTCCGGTAGCCATTGTGGGCATCGGCTATGGTGACGGCTACCCGCGCCATGTGCCATCGGGTACCCCTGTCTTGATTCGCGGGGTGCGATGTCCTATGGTTGGGCGGGTTTCCATGGACATGCTGGCTGTGGACCTGAGGCCGGTATTGCGTGCCGAAAACAGCGATCACCGGGAGCCTGTCACGCCGGGAGAGCCGGTAACACTCTGGGGGAACGGCCTGCCCATTGAGGATATCGCCCGGGCAGCCGGCACCATCAATTATGAATTACTCTGTCAGGTCACCGGTCGGGTGAAGCGTGTCTATCGCTGAAGTCCCGGCCGTCAATCAACCAATCCTTGAGGGTTTGCTGTAACCATGCCTTGGTGGGTCTCTCTTTATGTCGCTTTTATGGTGATCTCGCTGCCATTTGGCGTGCTCATGATGCGACGCATGGAAGAGGATTACCTGCATCCCATCGGCGGGCTGATGTCGGCACTTCTCAGTATCGGTTTTGTCACCAGCTACTGGTTTCCGGACCTTGTGCCCTTTTCCGGCCCGGGCACCCTGTTGCTGTTTGCGTTTGTGATTGGCTGGGATCTCTATACCATCAGACTGCTCAAGAAAAAGCTGCCCGATATGTTTGATCTGCCGGAGCAGGACCGCTCTGAAATTGATACCGGCTCCTTTTTGCTGGGGCTGGTCCTGATGTTGCCCGCCTATGTGTTCGCCGCACTGGTGTGCCTGCGTGCCCTCGGTTCATCCTGATCTGACCTGTTAAAAGGAACCCTTCATGGCCAAAGCAAAAACGGTATTTGTCTGTTCTGACTGTGGCAGCGAAGCCCGCAAATGGTCCGGCCAGTGCAGCGACTGTGGCGCCTGGAATACCCTGGTGGAATTCAAGCCGGATACGTCTCCGGTGGCCAGGGGCAGTCGAGCTGGTTACACCGGCGCGGCGCAGACGGTCACTACCATGGCGGAGGTTTCTGTGGGCGAGGAGCCCCGGGTTTCCACGGGCATGGGGGAGCTTGACCGGGTGTTGGGTGGTGGCCTGGTGGAGGGTTCTGTGGTGCTGATCGGCGGGGACCCCGGCATCGGCAAGTCCACGATTCTGCTGCAGACCATGACCTTTCTGGCGCAAAAGGCCCCGGCCTTGTACGTCACCGGCGAAGAATCCCTGCAGCAGGTTACCCTGCGGGCCCAGCGTCTGGAGCTGCCGCGGGAATCCCTGCGCCTGATGTCGGAAACCTCCATCGAAAACATCATTGCCACCGCGAAACGGGAGCAACCCAAAGTCATGGTGGTGGATTCCATACAAACCATTTATTCCGAAGCGCTGACGTCCGCTCCCGGTGGTGTGTCCCAAGTGCGTGAGTGTGCTGCGGCACTGGTGCGCTTTGCCAAGCAGTCCGGAACCGCCTTGTTCCTGGTGGGGCATGTTACCAAGGAGGGGTCCCTGGCGGGGCCACGGGTACTGGAGCACATGGTAGACAGCGTGCTGTATTTCGAAGGGGAGCAGGACAGCCGTTTCCGGGTGGTGCGGGCCGTGAAAAACCGGTTTGGTGCGGTAAACGAATTGGGTGTATTTGCCATGACCGACCGCGGCTTGCGGGAGGTCTCCAACCCTTCAGCGATTTTTCTTTCCAAGCACGATGTCGATGTGCCGGGCAGCGTGGTCATGGTCACCCGGGATGGCACCCGGCCGCTGCTGGTGGAGGTGCAGGCGCTGGTGGATGAAAGCCAGCTGGGGAATCCTAGGCGGGTGGCAGTGGGCCTGGATCAGAACCGGCTTGCCATGCTGCTGGCGGTGCTGAGTCGCCACGGCGGTATTTCCACCATGGGCATGGACGTGTTTACCAATGTGGTGGGTGGCGTGAAGGTTCTGGAAACCGGTTCGGACCTGGCGGTGTTGATTGCGGTGGTGTCCAGCCTGCGCAACCGGTCCATGGAAAACCGGGTGGTGGCGTTTGGTGAGGTGGGGCTGTCCGGCGAAATCCGGCCCGTGCCCAATGGCCAGGAGCGACTCAGGGAGGCCGCAAAGCATGGTTTTAACAAGGCCATTGTGCCCAAGTCCAACATGCCGAAAACGGCCATTGAGGGGATGAGTGTGATCGGGGTGGAGCGCCTGGAGCAGGCACTGGAAGCCATATAGCCGAAGCCCTCAGGGCTCCCGGATCTTCTGTTCCCGAAAGCTCAGCAGCATCCGATGTGACAGCGAGGGGCGCTTTTTCAGGTTCTCGATGTTCCAGGACGATTCCAGGAAATCACTGAACCCCTCCATCTGGCGGACATCGGAAGTTTCCGGGGTGACAAAACCCATTTGCCAGTCAGGAAAGGTGCGCTTACTGATTTCATCCTTTACCAGCCCGGAAACATTATTGTGGCGGGCGTCTTCCTTGATTTTTTCAAACAGCTCAAGCACAGCCGGTTCGGGCCCTTCAATCACTTGCATAAACAAGGGGGCCTTGTAGAGCAGCAAGCCGGTGATATCATTCTGCAGATTATTGGCGCGGGCACTCCGGAGCAACTCGGCCAACTCTTTTTCAGAAAAAAAGTGGTCGGCCTCGCTGATATAGGAAAGTTCTATCAAACCTGTCATTCCCTTGTGAGCTTGTGGTCAGCCCCTGATTTTGGTCACCCGCTTGGCGCGGATCTCTTTGAGCTTTTCTTCCGTGGTACGCATGAGCTTCGGCGTCAGGCCGGTGTCCTCGTAGATGGGGTCATTTTCCTCATCCAGGGCCACCACCTTTGTACCTTGTTTGTAGGGCAGGGATTCTTCAAAGTCGCTGAGCGCGGCCGCCAGCAAATCCTCGATCACGTCTTCTTCCGATTTCACATCGAATACCTCCGCAATTGCTGCGATTTTGGCAGCGTTTACGTCAGTCAGACGGATTTCATAGAATTTCTCGGTCTTGCTCGGTGTTTTCCGAAGCCCCCAGGATCTGGCCAGGTCTTTAATTCGCATGTCCCGACTCCTTAGATAACATTGATGGAAGGAACACTTTCAGTTTAGTAATCCTGGAACCAGAAGCACAATGAGAAAATGTCAAAAAACGTAAAAAACCGGCTGTTCTGACGATTTTTTCTTGAAAAACGCAAAAGGCAATGGTGATCCGGGCAGTTTCAAACGTTTGTTCGGCAACTTAGTGAAAACTGTCCCGGTCGGTGTAGTGGGTAAGCGCGTCCAGCTCCCGCTCCAGCAGGTCCGGGTTACCGGTGTTCAGCTCCACGATGCGGCGCAGGTGCGACACACTGTCCACGTCAATGTGCTCGCACACCACCCCCAGGGTGCGGTTTTCCACGTGGGCGATCTTGCCCTGCATGGTGATCTGAGTGCTGTTATCGGAAAGCGTCAGAGTCAGCTCCACGTTCTGATCAGTGGCAAAGTCCGCCTCCGGTTGCTCCACCAGTGCGCCTTTCATGGAAATATCAATGACGTTGGTATCCCAGGTCTGGTCCCCTGACCGCAATGTGGCGCTGGCGTCGAACTGTACCCGGGTGAAATGACGTTTTTCGTTCATGGGCTTTAGCCTCGAGGTTTTTCCTAAGCATAGCCTAACTTTAGCAAATCGCAGTGGGGTGCAGGGGAGTGTGGCTGTTACAAAAATAAAACAGAGATGTCATTTTTTTAACAGAGGGAACGTGCAAACTTGCGGAATAGATGATCTGGTTCGTTATGCGAAAACGGTGTTTACAAATTTTCCCAAGGTTTGCTAACTTCCAAATAAGAACAGACATCCGACTATCGCTAAACCTGTTTTAAAGAAGTACGTTTTTAGAACGCTGGTAATGATTGCAGATAAAGAATTGCTGGTAGAGAGAGGTGACTGCTATGCCAGGCTACAACCCACGGGAAGACGCAAAAGACAATGACAGCGGTGCCGAGTTTCTGGATGATATGCTCGACGACATGGAGGATGATCTTGAGGAAGAGGAAACCCGACAGGCTTCTTCCGGCCGGGGCAGAAGTGGCGACTATCTGCGGAAAATAGAACAGCTCCGCGAGGAAAGAGCATTGCGGGATCACCTGGCCGATTACGACTGGGATGATATCTGACTGAACCAGACGGAAAAAGGCGAATGAAAACATTCGCCTTTTTTTATGCCGGAACAAATTCCTGTCATTATTCAGGCTCACCTGGTTTATATAGTATTATTGAGTATTGCGAGGTTTGCTCCGGGCTGTTACCTCAGGTCCGCAACAGATTCAGGAACCAGGTTGTGTCTGTCCCTTTCAAACTGCTTATCAACCAGGCGGGTAGTTACCTCCAGGCAATCACCAGTCGCTCAGTACAGGCCGGTGACCACACCACACGTTTTCTCGAAGCGGGACCGGCGTCGGGCATACCGCTGATCTTCCTGCATGGCCTGGGGGGATCAAAAGCCCAGTGGCGTAGCATGATGAGTGCATTTGCCGGGCAGTACCGGGTACTCGCTCCGGATGTGCCGGGTTTGTGTATACACGCACCGCTGCGGGAAGGACGCCATACCCTGAAACAGTTAATGGTCTGGCTGGATGATTTTGTGGCGGCCCTTGGAGTGGACCGTTTGCATATCATTGCCCACTCTACCGCCTGTCCTCTGGCAGCTGTTTATGCCGGTGAGCGTGACAGGGTTCAGTCCATGGCGCTTATCTCGTTTCCTGATGTGCTGGCACCTTCCTTCAGTGGTCAGGGGCAGGCTTACAGGCAGTACCGTAAAGATATTGACTTTCAGTCAGTGGAAGACTGGGACGCGTTTTTCCGCCGGGCGTTTTACAGCCCGGTCAGCGTGCCGAATGCCATCAAACGATATAATTTCCGCAAGTTCAAACAACACAGTGACACCTTTCTGGCGGTGGTGGATGACCTGACCAAACATCAGGGCATGGTCATGCCCTGCCTGAAACAGGTTCACGGAAAAACCCTGGTGATAAACGGTGATCACGACAACTTTGCGGATGAAAATTTTCATCGCATGCTGGAAACCCATCTGCCTCAGGCCCGTCACCTGACGCTGGAACGTTGCGGGCACATGGCGTTTATCGATCGTTATTCGGAAGTGGTTGCCTGCCTTGATCAGTTCTTTAACGGAGCGGAAGTGGCGCAACAGCAATAGGGCAGTGGCATAAAAAAAGCGCCTTGCGGCGCTTTTTTAGTGGTTCCATCAGTGATTCGAGGCGTGTGTTAGATGCGCTTGTATTTGAGCCGTTTGGGCTGGACCGCTTCCTCGCCATATTTTTTCTTTTTGTAGGCTTCGTAATCGGTAAAGTTGCCTTCA
This sequence comes from Ketobacteraceae bacterium, assembly GCA_033722575.1. Classification (GTDB taxonomy): domain Bacteria; phylum Pseudomonadota; class Gammaproteobacteria; order Pseudomonadales; family Ketobacteraceae. Next base: position 17,566 of record JAWVYU010000035.1, read on the forward strand.
AAGAATTCCACCCCTTCTTCGCCTTCAAAGTCCACAATGTGAGTGGCGATGCGGTCCAGAAACCAGCGATCGTGCGAAATCACAAGGGCACAACCGGCATAGGTGAGCAGGGCTTCTTCCAGGGCCCGCAGGGTTTCCACATCCAGATCGTTGGTGGGCTCATCCAGCATCAGCACGTTGCCGCCGGAGCGTAACAGTTTTGCCAGGTGCAGCCGGTTGCGCTCACCCCCGGACAGTTCTCCCACCCGTTTCTGCTGATCGGAGCCCTTGAAGTTAAAGCGGCCCACATAGGCGCGGGATGGCATTTCAAAGCTGCCCACTTTGATAAAGTCGGCGCCGCCGGATACCTCTTCCCAGACGGTGTTGTTGTCATCCAGATCCTCGCGGCTCTGATCCACATAGGAAATCTGGACCGTTTTGCCTACCACCACTTCACCTTCATCGGGCTTTTCCTCGCCCACAATCAGGCGGAACATGGTGGTTTTACCGGCACCGTTGGGGCCGATAATACCCACGATGGCCCCTTTGGGGATTTTGAAGTTCAGGTTTTCGTAGAGCATGCGGTCACCAAAGGATTTGGTGACGTTCCTGAACTCAATGACTTCGTCGCCCAGACGTTCGGCCACAGGAATGTAAAGTTCCTGGGTTTCGTTGCGTTTTTGCGCCTCTGCACTGTTGAGCTCTTCAAAGTGCTGCAGACGGGCCTTGCTTTTGGCCTGCCGGCCTTTCGGGTTGGCGCGCACCCATTCCAGCTCCGCCTTGATGGCTTTCTGGCGGGAGACTTCCTGTTTGGCTTCCTGCTTCAGGCGTTCTTCTTTCTGCTCCAGCCACGAAGTGTAGTTACCTTTGTAGGGAATGCCGTGGCCACGATCCAGTTCCAGAATCCATTCGGCAGCATTGTCGAGGAAGTAGCGGTCGTGGGTAATGGCTACCACGGTGCCGCTGTATTCCAGCAGGAATCTTTCCAGCCAGCCGACACTTTCGGCATCCAGGTGGTTGGTGGGCTCGTCCAGCAGCAGCATGTCCGGGCGGGACAGCAGCAACCGGCACAGGGCCACGCGGCGCTTCTCACCACCGGACAGTTTGGTAACGTCCGCTTCCCAGGGGGGCAGTCGCAAAGCATCGGCGGCAATTTCCAGGGTGCGGTCGATTTCCCAGCCATTGGCGGCGTCAATCTTGTTCTGCAGTTCAGCCTGTTCTTCCAGCAGGGCGTTCATTTCGTCGTCGGTCATTTCTTCGCCGAACTTCATGCTGATTTCGTCGAAGCGGGCCAGCACGTCCTTGATTTCCCGTACGCCGTCTTCCACATTGCCCTTGACGTCTTTTTCGGGGTCCAGCTCGGGCTCCTGGGGCAAATAGCCAATATTGATGCCGGGCTGGGGGCGGGCTTCGCCTTCGTATTCGGTGTCGACGCCGGCCATTATGCGCAGCAGGGTGGATTTGCCGGCACCATTAAGGCCGAGCACGCCGATTTTGGCGCCGGGGAAGAAGGAGAGGGAGATGTCTTTGAGGATCTCGCGCTTGGGTGGCACCACTTTGCTCACCCGGTTCATGGTGTATATGTACTGAGCCATCGCTTAAAAAGTCCCGTGTCTCAAGGGGTTGGAATGGTCGCTAAGCTACCGAAATTGGCGGTTTTGTGCAATGTGAAAGAAATTGAAATCAGGCTGAGGGCATTTCATGTGCCGATTGCGGAATGTTCATGTACAATTGCGCGCTTATGAAGGTTGGTGGCCGATGGTCTCCAGACGGGGATAGATATAGCTTTCCAAAGAGTACTGCTTGCCCTTCGGGTGCCCTGTGCTTCTCGACAAATCTGGCGTTCGCTAAACTCGCCCTGCGGGCTCAGACAACGCTCACTTCCTCCAGATTTGCCTGCGATGCTCGGCGGCGCATAACGCTTTGGAAAGCTATATCTATCCCCTTCTCAGGGCTGTTGCCACCTTCCCGGAACCCGGAACCATCCCACGAGGAACCTTTGAATGTTTTCACCTGACATTACCATTGCTGACTTTGACCCTGAAATCGCTGCGGCCATTGATCAAGAGCGCACCCGCCAGGAGGAGCATATCGAGCTGATTGCTTCGGAAAACTATACCAGTCCTCTGGTGATGGCGGCGCAGGGTTCGGTGCTGACCAATAAATATGCCGAAGGCTATCCTGACAAGCGCTATTACGGTGGCTGCGAGTATGTGGATATTGCCGAGAAGCTGGCCATTGAGCGGGCCAAGGAGCTGTTCGGGGCGGATTATGCCAATGTGCAGCCGCATTCCGGTTCACAGGCGAATGCGGCGGTATATATGGCGCTGCTGGAGCCGGGTGATACGGTGCTGGGCATGAGTCTGGCGGATGGTGGCCACCTGACTCACGGGGCGAAGGTGAACTTTTCCGGCAAGATGTATCATGCGGTGCAGTACGGTCTGAACCATGAAACCGGCGAGATTGATTACGAGCAGGTGGCGGAACTGGCCCGGGAGCACAAGCCGAAGATGATTCTGGCCGGCTTTTCTGCCTATTCCCGGGTGGTGGACTGGCAGAAGTTTCGCGAGATTGCCGACGAGGTGGGTGCGTATCTGATGGTGGATATGGCGCACGTGGCGGGTCTGGTAGCCGCAGGGGAGTATCCGAACCCGGTGCCGGTGGCGGATGTGGTGACGACGACGACTCACAAAACCCTGGGTGGGCCTCGTGGTGGCCTGATTCTGGCAAAATCCAATCCGGATCTGGAGAAGAAATTCAACTCTGCTGTATTTCCGGGTGGTCAGGGTGGCCCTCTGATGCACGTGATCGCGGCGAAAGCGATTTGCTTCAAGGAAGCCATGCATCCTGATTTCAAGGAATACCAGAAGCAGGTGATTGCCAATGCCCGGGAGATGGCGGGTGTGTTTATCGAACGCGGCTATGAGGTGGTTTCCAACGGTACGGATAACCACCTGTTTCTGCTGAGCCTGATCAAGCAGGACATTACCGGTAAAGACGCTGACGCGGCGCTGGGCAGGGCCAATATCACGGTGAACAAGAATGCGGTGCCCAACGACCCCCGTTCACCTTTTGTAACCAGTGGTTTGCGCATCGGAACGCCCGCGGTTACGCGGCGGGGTTTTGGTGTTGAAGAGGTGCGCGTGCTGGCAGGCTGGATGTGCGATATCCTGGACGATATCGACAACGAGGAGCTGAGCAAGGAGATCAAGGAGAAGGTCCGTATTCTCTGCAACAGCCGTCCGGTGTACGGCAAACCGGGCAACTGATTTTTCGATCACAGGGGCAGGTGGCAAACCTGCCCCTTTTTTGTGCCTTTCTCCGGGTAAAGCCTTCCGTTTTTCTGTATTTTTCAACAAAATACCCGCCAAAGTTAAAGTGCCTCTCGTATAAACGGAGATAACACCCATGCATTGCCCTTTTTGCGGCGCGACCGAAACCAAGGTTATTGATTCCCGGCTGGTGGCCGAAGGTAATCAGATTCGCCGGCGGCGGCAGTGCCTGTCCTGCGATGAGCGCTTCACAACTTATGAAACCGCAGAACTGATGATGCCCAAGGTGGTCAAGCAGGACGGTACCCGGGCGCCCTTTGACGAGCACAAGTTACGCAGTGGTATCCAGCGGGCGCTGGAAAAGCGGCCGGTGAGTATGGAGCAGATTGAGGGCATGATCGAGCGTATCTGTTTTCAGCTGCGGGCTTCCGGTGAGCGCGAGGTGGATTCCCAGCTGATTGGCGAGAAGGTGATGGAAGCCCTGCGGGATGTGGATCAGGTTGCGTTTGTGCGCTTTGCGTCGGTATACCGCAGTTTCCAGGATGTGAGTGAATTCCGCGACGAGATTGATCGCCTGCAGAAGCAGAAAAAGAAAGACTAGCACCCGCAAGGGCGTCCATTTTGGCCCCTGAGCAAGGCTTGCCAACTGTGTTACAATCCCGCTCCTTCACGTCGAGCGAGTGCTTATGACCGGATCTTTAACAAACGCCAGCTTTGAGCCGCTGCAGCCCCAGGATGGCGCCTTTATGGCGCGGGCTATCCGTCTGGCCTGGCAGGGTTTGTATACCTGCCACCCCAACCCCCGGGTGGGCTGTGTGCTGGTGAAAGACGGTGAGATTGTGGGTGAAGGCTGGCATCAGATCGCGGGTCAGGGGCATGCGGAAGTCATTGCCCTTGATCAGGCCGGGGCGCGGGCAAAGGGCGCCACCGCCTATGTTTCCCTGGAACCCTGCAGTCATTTTGGCAAGACGCCGCCCTGCGCCGATGCGCTGATAAAGGCCGGTGTGGGCCGGGTGGTCAGTGCCATCGAGGACCCCAACCCCCGGGTGGGCGGAACCGGTCATCTGAAACTGCTGGAAGCGGGTATCCCCGTGAGCTGCGGCTTGATGGAGGCGGAGGCCACGGCCGTCAATCCCGGCTTTATCAAACGCATGAAAACCGGCCTCCCCTGGGTGTGGATGAAAACCGCCATGAGTGTGGATGGCCGCACTGCCATGGCAAACGGTGAGAGTCAGTGGATTACTGGCCCTGACGCGCGCCGGGATGTGCAGCGTCTGCGGGCCCGCACAGAAGCGATCATTATGGGTGTGGATACGGTTATGCTGGACGACCCTTCCTACACGGTGCGTCCGGACAGCTGGCAGGACAGTGATGCCTGCTCCCATCAATGGCCGGAGGGCTTCTCTCCGGTTCAGCCCCTGCGGGTGGTGCTGGATTCCCGGTTACGCATGCTTCCCACCGCTAATATGCTGTCGCTGCCGGGCGAAACCTGGGTGGTTTGCGCCACCGAAGACAAGGGGCAGAAGACGGAGCTGGAAGCGGCCGGCGCAAAGGTGCTGTGTTTTCCCAATCCGGACGGCCTGGTGGATCTGGAAGCCCTGCTGCGTCATTTGGGTCAAGCGGATGTCAACGAGGTGCTGGTAGAATCCGGCGCTGTTACCGCGGGGGCCTTTGTCAGGGAGGGTCTGGTGGATGAATGGTGGGTTTATATGGCGCCGTCGATAATGGGCTGCACGGCCCGGCCGGTGCTGGATCTGCACCTGCATACGATGGCGGAAAAACGCTTGCTAGAATTAAAGGATATGCGTCAGATCGGCGGAGATATCCGCCTGCGATATCAGTTTCAACAGATTCAACAGGAGTCGGCCTAGTCGTGTTCACCGGCATAATTGAATCCGTGGGTGAAATCCTGCGCCTGGACAACAAGGGCGGCGATTTTCAGGTACGGGTAAAAACCGGCAAGCTGGATCTGTCGGACGTCAAACCCGGCGACAGCATCGCCACCAATGGGGTATGCCTGACGGCAACCGCTTTGCCTGGTGACGGGTTCGTGGCGGATGTGTCAGCGGAAACCATCCGGCGAACAGCGTTCCGGCGGTTGAAGGTGGGCAGTCCGGTGAATCTGGAAAAAGCCCTCACGCCCTTGTCGCGGCTTGGTGGGCACCTGGTGATTGGCCACGTGGATGGCGTTGCCGAAATCCTGTCGCGCAGCGATGATGCCCGGTCAGTGAAGTTTCAGGTAAGCATGCCGGCGGGGCTGGAAAAATATATCGCGGAGAAGGGATCCATTTGTGTGGACGGTGTGAGCCTGACGGTGAATGCCATTGAGGCCCACAGTTTTTACCTCAATATCGTACCCCACACTACA
>JAWVYU010000036.1:0-23107 GCA_033722575.1 Ketobacteraceae bacterium
GGTATTTGTCGCCCCATTTGGCTTCCAGCTCATCCAGTGCGGTTTCAGCGGCATTGAGTGTGGCGGCCTTATAAACGCATTTGAGGGTAGTGTTAGAATTTCTGTGTCATTTTTGCCTCCTCTCAGGGACAGTCGAAAGAAATGACACAGAATTTCGAACACTACCCTCTGCCTCTAGGCAGCAGCCACGCTGCTATCTTCAATAGAATTTCCAACAGTATCTTCCATCATTCAACGAATGCCGGAATTCCGGATTCAACTGGCGGTTAAGCTTCACAAGATCCACTTCAAACCCGGGATTGTTCACGTCGATCAGGGTAAGCGCATCCGCGTAGACCCTGGGGGTTTTGTACAGGTATTTGATCGCCGTCCAGTGGCCAGGATAAACGTATCGGTCCGGCATGTTCTCCAGAAACCACTGTCTTAACCTTGGAGCCTTGTTCATGGGCAGTCTGGGGAACAGGTGGTGTTCCACATGGTGGCTGAAATTGAAATGGAGGCGGTCCAGTAATGGCCGCGATTTCAGGCTCATGGAATTGTCCACCGGATCATTAATGTCGGTTTGCGGCCGCAGGAAATGGTTGGTGAGAATGTAGCTCTGGATAATGGCGTTCCCGATAAGGTGGGGTAACAGCAGGCCGAACAGCGCCGCTTTCCCGCCCATGAGCACTCCCAGTACGATCCAGCCGCCCAGCAGGGCAAACATCCCGGCAATGGCGCGGGGCCGGTTAAAGCCTTTGAACTCATTTCTGTGACCGGTTTGAAACCAGAGCACGGCCTGGCTATGCAGTGTAAAGGAGTAAAACAGAAACAGGTAGCTGTACCAGGTGCCTGATCCGGGAGCGAGTTTCAGCAGCTTTTTCTGGCCGGGGTTGCGTTCGTAGCGTTTCAGGGTGCCAAAACTGTCCGGGTCCCGGTCGCCCATGTTGGTATTGCCGTGATGGGCAAGATTGTGCCAGCGGTGCCAGAAGCCCGGTGTCAGCAGAAAAGGGGCGAAGCCGATCCCGGCAAAAAGTGTCTTCCATTTTCCCTGGATCCCCATGGCGCCATGGGAGACTTCATGGGCAAGGAAGCCAAGTGAGGCAAAGCTGTTGCCAATCACCAGCGCGATCAGGATGTTCCAGTACCAGGCCAGTGAGAGCTGGGTGAGCAGTAGCCAGCCGGTAATAATGCTGGCCACCAGGGGCAGAAACCATATCAGGCGCCATTTCCGGGGCTGGAAGGTGTCCGCGGGAAGATCTTTTTTGATCTGGTCTCTGAGTTGTCTGACGTGATTTCCGGGTGTCATAAGGCGCCTATAAATGAACAAATGTAACTATATTGGTTCGTTAAAAAAACGTTAACGTATTGATATATAGCTTTTTGCATTCGGTGCATTGGCTGTAAACGAAAACAAAGATAAACAAATGTTCAGCTTATTGCAATTATAAGGGTGACTGGCTGGTTCTGGCGTGCGTCGAATGTCAGGGGGAATGTTCAGCAGACAGGGTGGGGTTGTCGCAGCCTCAGGCAGAAGCTGCGACGGCAGGAAACGTCAGGGATTTACCAGCTGGTCGAAGGCGCTATGGGTTAAAGACAGGGTGGATTCGGCGGTGCCATCGCCGTTCTCGTCCAGTGTGATTATTACCTGATCTGTCTGATCTTCGTAATCAAGCAGTATTTCGCTGCCGATCGCGCCACTGACCAGAACGGCGTTACCGCTGTAGCGGGTACTGGGAAGGGTGCTCAGGGTGACGAACCCGTTTTCAGAATCAAAGTAGGTACCGGACAGTTCTTCCAGGTTGGTGGGAAAAGGGCCGCTGTCATCCAGTTCAACTGTAATGCCGTTGTAGTAGAACTGGTCATCGGAATCGCGGTCTGTGATGGTGATTTCCTTCTCAACTTCGCGGCTGTCATCCAGCAGGTTGAAGTCCAGCTCTTCCTCCCCATCCACTTCCAGGATTGAGCCGCCGCTCTGGATTTCCAGGTCGCGGTAGGTGAGGTTTTCAGACAGCTTGTCGGCACCGGCCGCGAAACTGCCGTTATAGCTCACATTGGTATTGAGGCTGCCATCCAGGGTGGCGTTGGTCTCGTCACAAACGCTGTAGAGCGCGCTGATGTTGAAAAAGCTGGTATTGGCGTTGGTTATGGCGCTGACGTCAACGGTGCCGGGAAAGCAGGCGATCAGCTGGCTGAACTCCGTGCTGCCGCCGCTGACGATACGATTTCGAAGTGTTTCCAGAGCGCTCTCGAAGAGGAATGCTTCCGGAAGGCCGGTTAACCCCCGATCGCCAAACAATGCGATGAGAAACCGGTTCAGGTTGCTTTGGGTAAGGCGGGCCTCATCGGTCAGGCCTTCGTAGGTATCTTCTGCGACACTGCCACCGGAGCCGGCGCGCCCCAGGGTATCGTCGCTGGCGCCTCCGCCGCAGGCGGTAACCAGTGGTGTCAGGCAGGCAAGAATGCATAGCTTTCCGCGCGAAAAATCCATTTTGGAAATCTCCGTAATGGTTATTGTAATTTGGAGGGGGTATCCGGCCCCATCCAGGATGTGGGCCGGAAAACCGGTGCTAGTGCGCGTGTCCGTCCGGTCCGTGAACATGGCCGTGGGCTTTTTCTTCCTCACTGGCGTCCCGTACTTCTTCGATTTTCACATTGAAGGTAAGGGATTTGCCTGCCAGGGGGTGGTTGGCGTCCACTGTGACTGTGGATTCATCCACTTCAGTCACCACCAGATTGACCGGGCCATGCTCGGTTTGCGCGGTTACCGCCATGCCGGGCTCGACTTTTTCGATATCCTTGAAGGCTTCCATGGGTACCTTCTGGATGCGCTCGTCGCTTCGCTCGCCGTAGGCATCTTCAGGGGCAACGGTTACTTCGATCTCGTCACCCACGTCCTTACCTTCCAGTGCGTTTTCCAGTCCGGGAATAATGTTCTGCGCGCCGTGCAGGTACACCAGTGGATCACTATTTTCAGAGGAATCAATTACCTGGCCGCTATCAACGTCTACGACCTTATAGTGGAGGGTAACAACTTTGTGTTGGGCAACTGTCATATTTGAAGTTCCTGTTTTTATGAATCCCAGCCGGGATAATGAGTGAATTCAGATATCGAAGGGGCTTCCGCAGTCACCACTGCGGAATGCTTCCAAGGCTGACGCGGCGTTCAGCACGCAAGGATTGAATGGAGACCAATCGTTACCATACCCCCCAGTATAACAAGGACAAAGCGACACTTGAAATCCGGGATAATCTTCGATCTATACCATACTATAGAGTTCTGGAGTTCAGGACAGTTATGAATGAGGACAAGCCGGAAATGATCGAAGAAGAGCTCAAGCAGCTGGAACAGATTTATCAGTTAGTGGCCAATTACCTCGTGGAATACAGTTTTCAAGTGGTGGGGGCCATTATCATACTGATTATTGGCGCCATCGCAGCCAGGATTCTGTCCCGTGCTACCGTGAGGCTGCTGGAAAAAAGGCAAGTGGATGTCACTTTGGTGGGGTTTATTGCCAGCGTGGTTAAAATACTGGTTTTTGTTTGTTTTTTGATCATCAGTTTGGGCAAGTTTGGTATTACCGTGGCGCCTTTCGTGGCGGCGCTGGGTGCTGCAACTCTGGGTATCGGGCTTGCTTTACCGGGTCCTATTTCCAATTATGGTGCTGGTGTGGCCATTATTCTGTCGCGCACTTTCAAGGTGGGGGACACCGTTACCATCAACAACTGGTTCGGTGTGGTAAAGGAAATCCGGCTGGCCTATACCCTTCTGGACACGGAGGATGGTGAACTGATTACCATCCCGAACAAGCATGTGATTGGCGAAATTATCCAGAATTCTTTTGCTCATCGGGTGGTGGAAACCATTATCGGTATTGATTACGCCGATTCGCCCGAGTTGGCGATTGAAACAATCAGGGGTGCCCTGCAGGACATGTCTTGTGTGACTCAGGAGCCGGGATTTCAGGTGGGGATTGACGGTTTTGGTGATTTTTCAATCAATATTGGGCTGCGGTACTGGGTGCCCACCCATGCCTATTTTGAAAGCAAATATAAGGTTAACCAGCGAGTGTTTTCTGCCCTGAAGGAGGCCGGTATTACGATTCCGTTCCCGCGCAGGGATATTGTGATGCGGTCGGGGAATACCTGATTAGCGCTGAAATCCTCGACACTTCCGTAGACACTGCTGGAAACTGCCACCTAACCTTGATTTACTTCCACACTGGGAATAATTGTTCAATACTAAACGCGCTTTGAAATTTAACGGGGAAATAAAAATGGAAGAAAACTTAGAGGAATACACCGATCTGGCGGTGGAAATGGGGATGGCCTATGCGCCGAAGGTGCTGCTGGCGATTGCCACCCTGGTCATAGGGTTCTGGATTATCAACAAGGTGCTGAGTGGCATTGATCGTTTGATGGAGGCCCGTAAAACGGAGCCGACATTACAGAAGTTCCTGCACAGCCTGTTGTCTATTATGTTCAAGGCTTTACTGCTGATCAGTGCGGCCTCCATGATCGGGATCGAAACCACGTCATTCATCGCTATTCTGGGTGCTGCTGGCCTGGCGGTGGGTCTGGCGTTGCAGGGCAGCCTGGCAAACTTTGCCGGTGGTGTGCTGATTCTGCTGTTCAAACCGTTCAAGGTGGGTGATGCCATCGAGGGTGCCGGGGTGCTCGGTATCGTGCGCGAGATACAGATATTCAATACCATCATGACCACCTTTGATAACAAGCGCATTATTGTGCCCAATGGCGAGCTGTCCAATAACGTGATTACCAATTTCTCTGCCGAGCCTACCCGGCGGGTGGATATGATATTCGGCATTGGCTACGGTGACGATGTGCTGAAAGCCAAGGAAGTGCTCAAGGAGCTGGTTGCCGGCGATGAGCGGGTACTGAAAGAGCCTGCCTTTGAGGTCCATGTGAAAGAGCTGGGGGACAGCAGCGTCAACTTCGTGGTGCGGGCCTGGGTGAACGCCGCAGATTACTGGCCTTTCTTCTTCTCCATGCAGGAGCGGGTGAAACTGCGCTTTGACGAAGACGACATCACCATTCCCTTTCCCCAGCGGGATGTGCACCTTTATCAGCATGGCTCTGCCTGACCGATGTGAATACGCCCCTCCCAGAAAAACCGGCCCTGTTGGCCGGTTTTTTTCTGACCTTTCTGCAGATAAATGCCATAAATTTTCTTTTTTTTGCGCAGCCGGCGTCTCTATTGGCAAGAAATTGCACACTTTGATGGTTTTCATAGCCTGACCCGCCTTTGTTTTCTGTTAAAAGCGTGGGTTCCGGCTTGGGACCACAATCGGAATTTTTGCAAAGGCTGGTTGTACTTATGGCGGAAGCCCCCGTTCAACAACAGGATGATCAGGCAGACAAGGCAGACAATGCCGCGCGCTTAACCGCCCGGGCTGTGGAGCTGGCGGGGCAGGAGTGGCTGGAACTCGCCAGAAAGCCGGTTTCCAAAGTAAAGCCGGCGGGCGACAACGTGCGACTGGAGCCCGTATTCGAGCAGATTGAAGCGGAAATCGCCAAGCTGGAATCCCTGACCAACGAAAGTCCCGTTGAGTGGGGGCTGATCCTGGAGTGGTGTCAGGAGATTCTGGAGCATCAGTCCAAGGATCTGCTGGTGGCCTGTTATATGTCACGGGCTCTGTGTGAGTCCGGCCTGCTGCAGGGTCTGCTGAAAGGGACGCTGTTGAATCTAGCCCTGGCCGAAACCTATTGGGATAACTGCTATCCACCTAAAAAACGCGCCCGCGGCCGTGCCGCTGCGTACGACTGGTGGATAGAGCAGTGTGTGCCCCTGGTGGGCAAGGCAAATCTCAACGTGGGGCACCTGGATAACCTTGCTCTGGTTATCGGGCTGCTGGAAACGCTGGACAGTTTTCTGGCTGAGCGCCTTGGTGAGGAAGCACCGGGTATCAATGAACTGGTGCAGATGCTCAGGCGCCAGCAGACATCCCTGGAAGCGGAAAAGCGGGCCCGGGCCCAGAAACGTGAGCAGGCCGCGCCGGCTGCGCCGGCAGCCAGGCCTGCGGAACGTACCACGACGGATTCCGGTCAACCTGCTCAGGCAACGGCAGGTGCCATTAATAACGACCGCGATCTGCAAAACTGCTACCGGTCGGTGCAGGCCGCCTTGCGGGGTGCCTGTGAATATCTTCGCGGCGAAAGCCTGGCAGGTCCGGAGGCGTTTCGCATCAACCGTTTCCTTACCTGGCTTGGTGTGGTTCAGCTGCCACCGGATACCAATGGCGTCACCCAGTTGCGTCCTCCACCGAAGGAAAAACTCCAGCATTACGATGCGCTTGAAAAAGCCGGCAATTTCAAAGCACTGGTCCCCGAGATGGAGGTCAGCCTGTCAAAGGCGCCTTACTGGCTGGACGGCCAGAGAAAGGTTCACCATGCCCTGACGGAACTGGGATACAGCGAAGCTGCGGACGCTGTGGCAGAGGGTGTACGCGCCTTTGTGACACGTTTTCCGAAAGTTACTGAGCTGAAGTTCTCCGATCAGACTGAATTTGCCGATGCCCAGACCAGGCAATGGTTGCAGCTGGAAGTGCTTCAGGGACAGCAGGGTGGTGGCAATTATACGCTGCCGGTGTCAGGTACCGCCGATCATGAATGGGAAGATGCCTACAGTCAGGCGCTTCAGCTGTTCAGGGAAAAAAAGCGTCACGAAGCCTTTGCCCTGTTCCGCGATGGCTGTCGTCAGGCGTTTTCGCAACGCTCGCTCGCGTTCTGGCGCTACTACCAGGCGCGATTCTGCTTTGAGACGCAGCAAACCGATCTGGCCATCGCGTTGCTGGAAAGTGTTAACAAAACACTGCAAGACAAGGGATTTGAAGATTGGGAGCCGGAAATTTCGGCAAAAGTACTGGAGCTTTTGATCCGTGCTTATCAGCAACAGTCAGAAAGCGAAATCCCAAGGACCAGGGTAGCCGCATTGCATGAAAGGCTGTGTCAGTTTGATCTGGCGACTGCGTACGAGTTATCCGTTAATTAAACCATAACAGCAAGGAAAATTCTTATGTCCAAAGATGCAACAGTTGCTCCTAAAGAACGTATTAATGTCCGCTATCGGTCTGAGAAAGGGGGCGCCAATGAATCCGTGGAATTACCCTTTAAAATGATGGTGTTGGGCGATTTTACCAACGCGGAAGATGAACGCACCATTGAAGAACGCAAGCCGGTTAAAGTCGACAAGGACAATTTTAACGACGTGCTGCGGAGTCATAAAGTGGCTGTGGATATGGCGGTCTCCAACAAACTCTCTGACGATGAAAATCCGGATCCTCTGGAAATCAGCCTGAAATTCCAGTCGATCAAGGATTTTACTCCGGAGAATCTGGCCAGGCAGGTACCTGAGCTGAACAGTCTGCTGGAGCTGCGCGAAGCGCTGGTGGCGCTGAAAGGGCCGCTGGGTAATGTGCCGGCTTTTCGTAAGGCCATTGAAAGTATTATTGCTGATGATGAGCAGCGTGACAAATTCCTCAGTGAACTGAAGATTGAAGGTTAGGGCAGGAGACAGAGCGATGAGTAACCCACAAAGAATGGTCCAGACCGGCAAAGCCGCACTGGAAGTAGAAGAAGGTTCGCTGTTGGACCAGATCGTTTTACAAACCCGTATGCGTCCCACTGACGACGGCTACGAAGTGGCAAAGCGCGGTGTTGGTGCTTTTATCGCAGAGCTGCTGCGTCCGGAAAACAATGAGGAGCGGGTTAACAAGAATCTGATTGACCGGATGATTGACGAGCTGGACAGCAGGCTCAGTGCCCAGATGGATGAAATTATTCACCATCCTGAGCTGCAGAAAGTGGAGTCAGCCTGGCGGGGCCTTAAGTTACTGGTGGACCGTACCGACTTTTCCCAGAACATTAGCATTGAAGTGCTGAACGCTTCCAAGCAGGATCTTTATGACGACTTCGAGGATGCTCCGGATATTACCAAATCCGGCCTGTACAAACTCGCTTACACCGCAGAGTACGGACAGTTTGGTGGTGAGCCGGTAGGTGCTATCGTTGCCAACTACGATTTCGGCCCCAACTCGGTTGACATGAAAACCCTGCAGAATGCGGCCAGTGTGGCGGCGGTTTCCCATGCGCCTTTTATTGCTGCGGCGGGCCCGAAATTCTTCGGTATTGATGAATTCGAAGGGCTGCCAGACCTGAAAGAACTGAGTTCTATTTTCGAAGGTCCGCAATTTGCCAAGTGGCGCAGCTTCAGGGAGTCCGAAGATGCCCGTTATGTGGGTCTTACCATGCCGCGTTTTCTGCTGCGCGCTCCCTATGACCCGGAAGAAAACCCGGCCAAGGCTTTTAATTACAAGGAAGATGTCAGCTCCAGCCACGAGCACTATCTTTGGGGCAACACCGCTTTCGCTTTTGCAACACGCCTGACGGAGTCCTTTGCCAACTTCCGCTGGTGCCCCAATATCATCGGGCCCAAAAGTGGTGGTGCGGTGGAAGATCTGCCGGTGCACCTTTATGAGAGCATGGGCGGAATTGAAGCCAAGGTGCCCACCGAGATCCTGATTTCCGACCGCCGTGAGTTCGAGCTGTCCGAGGAAGGTTTTATCCCACTGACAATGCGCAAGGGCAGCGATAACGCCACCTTCTTCTCGGCTAATTCCACTCAGAAGCCCAAGTACTTTGGCAATAACGAAGAGGCCAAAAAGCAGGAGTTGAACTTCCGCCTGGGTACGCAGCTTCCCTATATGTTTATTATCAATCGCCTGGCTCACTACCTGAAAGTGCTGCAGCGTGAAAATATCGGTACCTGGAAGGATCGGGTGGAGTTGCAGAAGGAGCTGAACCAGTGGATCTCCAGTTATGTGGCCGATCAGGAAAATCCATCTGCCGAGGTGCGCAGTCGCCGTCCGCTGCGGTCCGCAGCAGTGACCGTGGATGACGTGGAAGGTCAGCCGGGTATCTACAAGGTGAACCTGCAGGTTCGTCCGCACTTGAAATATCTGGGCGCTGATTTCGAACTGTCCCTGGTTGGCAAGCTGGAAAAAAGCTGATTCACATCCCCTCTGAATAAGGGCGCAGATTACTGCGCCCGCGTTACCCGCCATGAAAAGAGAGCAGAGTTTGCTGTTGCGGCTTGAGGATGATCGTATCCGCAGCCAGTACACAACGGAAACGGATATCGACAAACTGATGGCCAGTATCAGTCAGCATGTGCAGGATATGCTGAATGTAAGGCTGGGCAGCGTGCTTGCGCTGGATGATTTCGGAATGCCGGATTTCAACGATGTGGTAAAGGAGTTCCCGGACGCCATTACCCGAATCCGCAAGGCTATTCGTGACTATCTGACAAAGTATGAGCCCAGACTTCAGCATATTCATGTGGAACATCTGCACGATCCGGAGCAGCCGCTACTGCTCAAGTTTGCCATCAGCGGTAACCTGAAGGGTGAGCTGACCGGGCAGCGGGCCAGCTTCACTACGGTGTTGACCGGCTCCGGCCAGGCAACGGTAAAGGTCTGATATGTCATTCAACCGTTATTTTCATGACGAACTGACTGCCCTGCGGGATCTGGGCAAGGAGTTCTCGCTGAAAAATCCCCGGCTGGCGCCGTTTCTGGCAGATGAGGCTCAGGATCCTGATGTGGAGCGACTGCTGGAAGGCGTGGCCTTCCTGACCGGCAGACTCCGCCAGAAACTGGATGATGAGCTGCCGGAAATTACCCATTCCCTGATGGCGTTGCTTTGGCCCGGATTTTTGCGGCCGGTGCCGTCCATGTCGGTGGTGCAGTTTACGCCCATCATATCGCTGTCGGAGCCGCAAACCGTTAAAAAGGGTACAGAAATTGACTCCATTCCCGTGGATGGCACGCCCTGCCGGTTTCGTACCTGCTACGACGTTAATATGCTACCTCTGGAAGTCCTGTCCCTGAACAAACAGGACCGGCCCAAAGGTGCCTCACTCAAGCTGGCCCTCGGCTTTACTGCGCCCATGGCGATAGAGGATATGAACCTCTCAACCCTGCGCTTCTTTCTTCACGGCGAAACTCACGTGGCGCAATCCATTTATCTCTGGATGTTCCGTTACCTCAGTGACATGCGGGTTCGCCTGGTAGGGGAAGGCGGAGAAACCCTCATGGTGATGCCGCTACCCGTTGACGCGGTGTCTCCGGGTGGCTTCAGTGACAAAGAGGCGTTGTTGCCACTGAACAAGCGCGTGTTTTCAGGCTATCGTCTGTTACAGGAATATTTCTCGCTTCCTGAGAAATTTCATTTTATTGATATCGGCGGGCTTGAACAACTCGTCATGCTGCTGAAACATCGTGACATCAGTGGTCAGCCTGCGGAGTTGCACCTGGAGTTTGATTTTAACCGTGCCTTCGACAGCCATGTCAGCATCAAAGCCGGAAACTTCCGGCTCCATTGCACGCCGGTGGTTAATCTGTTTTCCCATGATGCCATGCCCATCAGACTGGACCATCGTAAAACCGAGTACCGGCTGATTCCCCAGGGGGAAAACCCGGCTCACTATGAAGTGTTCAGTATCGACAAGGTGGAAGGCTGGGGGCACGGTACCAGGGAATATATGAGGTTTGGTCGCTTTGAATCCTTTGAGCACGCCCAGTCCATTGATGGTATTGGCAAGGGCCGCTATTACCGTGAGCGACTGAAAAGTGCCGTGTCCGGGTCGGGTATTGATACTTACCTGGCATTTGTCACCGGGGCGGAGGAGCGACTCGTTCCTCAGACCGAGTCAGTGAGTATTGAGCTGACCTGCAGTAACCGGCACTTGCCGACGATGTTGTCGGTGGGTGATATTCAGGTGGATACCGGTAGCAGCCCCGAATATGCCAGTTTCGAAAATATCACGGCCGTTACTCCGTCCTTTACGCCGCCGCTGGATCAGGGCTTTCACTGGCGTCTTATTGCCAACATGTCGCTGAACTATGTATCACTGTGCGACCTGGATACGCTGCGGACTGTTCTTTCCACTTATGATTATCGCTGTTTCCACGATCGCCAGCAGGCGCGCGCCAGCGAACATCGCCTGCGGGGGCTGGATGCCATCGTATCCCGTCCTGCGGAACGCCTGTATCACGGGTTACCGGTGAGGGGAATAAAAACAATCCTGGGAGTAAAAGAAAGTGCGTTTTCCAGCGAGGGTGATCTGTATCTGTTTTTGAATGTATTAAACGAATTTTTTGCGCTATATGCATCAATCAACAGTTTTCATGAGCTGGAAGTCAATGGTCTGGAGCAGGGAGAGGTATACCGATGGAAGCCCCGTCTCGGTCAACAGCCCTTGATATAGAATTCGAGCGCTTTACCCAGCAGGCGCGAAAGTATTCCTTTTATCAGGCTAACCTGTTGCTGGACAGGTTTTGCAGCATGCAGCAAGGGGAGCCGGTACAGAAGCGCTTTCGTGGTACCAAGAGCCTGGCGTTTCCGGTAGCTGACATAGACAGCGTCAAGCGCCAGCACACGCCGGTGGGGCAGCAGATTGAATTGTCAGTAACCTTTCTTTCACTTTATGGCACCGGTTCCCCGCTACCTGCCTACTACACTGAACGTCTGTTGCATACGGATGACGACAGTGAAGCCATGCGGGAATTCATTGACCTGATCAATCACCAGTTGATCAAACACCTGCAAACGCTGTGGAACAAGTATCGCTATTATATTCAATATTCGGAGGGAAAGGACCCGCTATCCCGCTGGATCAGGGATATGGCCAGTATTCCGGATGAACCTTATCTGGAGTCTGCCGGGCTTAATAGTGCAAAGCTGATGAAGCTGGCCCCGTTGCTGGCCATGAAAGTTCGCAACACGGAATCCCTGGCGTTGTTCCTGGAAAGCTATTTTGAAGGGCTTGAGGTTCGTATTGAGGAATGTGTGGAGCGGGCTGTGGAAATACCGGCGGATCAGCGTCATGCCATGGGGATGAGTAATGCCACCATGGGGATGGATCTGGTGCTCGGAGATACGGTACAGGACCGTATGGGGAAATTTCGCATACATCTCAGTGAATTCAGCCGTTACCAGCCGGCAGATTTCTCCGAGGGTGGGCAGTACCACAGTGTTCTGTGCGAACTGGTTAAGCTTTATCTGCGTGATCAGTTTGAGTTTGATATCCGTGTACATTGCGATCCCGCAACACTGGGCAATCAGTCCCTGTCTTCAGAGGGTGCGAAAATGGGATGGAGCGCCATGCTGGGTGAATATGATGGTGGCCTTGCCGAAGAGGTGCTCGTTCAGTGTGCCTAAACAGCGTAGCACTTTATGCTTTTCGTTTTCATGGAGCCTGTCTATTTGCTGACAGAATTAGAAGAACCGGACGGGCACATGGGTGATATCGGCAAAATCGTAAAGTCGCTGAGCTTTATCGAGGAGTTTGTGGCTGTTACCGGCAGCCTCTCGAAAGAGCGCGATATCGTATCATTGCTTAACAAGGTGATTGCCTCGGCCTGCCGTTTTACCTCCTGTGACGGGGGCCGTATCTATATGCTGGATGTTACCCGCCGCTTTCTGGAGCTCAAAGTGTCGGTATGGCATGGCAGCGACACCAATAATGACTGGTACCGGCAGCGATCTATTACCGGCAGCGCTCATACGGGGCAGGATGGCGGGCGTACGGACGGGAATGACCCACTTATTTACTCCACGCTGACGGGCAACACCGTGATTGTGGATAACATCCACGCCAGTGGCAGTCTTAATACTGAAGGTTACCTTGCCCATGATCAGCTGAACGGGGTCAGGACAACCTCGTTTATTATTGTTCCCCTGATTAACCACGAAGACCAGACCATTGGTTTGCTTGAGCTGGTGAATGCCAGAGAGCCCACCTACAACAGAAGTATCTCCTTCAAACCCATGGAAGCAGTGATCAAGGCGTTCGCGTCACAGGCGGCCATTTGCATTAATAATGCGATGCTGATTGATCATAATGAAAAGCTGATCGAGATTCTCGACAATTCCAACCGTAACCTGGCAGAAGACAACCGGCGTTTGCGAAAGCAGCGTGCCCGAGCAAACGAGTACAGGATTATCGGCCGGTCCGATTGCATGAAGTCGGTTTTTCAGCTGATGGACAAGGTGGTGGACTCGGACGTGACGGTACTGCTGAGAGGGGAAACCGGCACCGGTAAAGAAGTCTTCGCCCGTGCCATCCATGATCACAGCCCCAGGAAGTCACGGAATTTCGTTACCCAGAATTGCGCTGCGGTTCCGGAACAGTTACTGGAAAGTGAGCTGTTCGGCTACAAAAAAGGTGCGTTTACCGGAGCTACCTCGGAGAAGAAAGGTCTGTTTGATGTGGCGGACGGCGGCACGCTGTTTCTGGATGAGATTGGCGATATGCCCATCACCCTGCAGAGCAAGCTTCTGCGGGTGCTCCAGGAAAATGAGGTAAGACCTCTGGGTGCCACCCAGTCTCATCGCGTGGATGTCAGGATAATCGCGGCCACTCACTGCAACCTGGAAAACAAGATAGCCAGGGGTGAGTTCCGGGAGGACCTGTTTTTCCGCCTGTCGGTTTTTCCGCTGCAGTTACCGGCTCTGCGCCAGCGCGGGATGGATATAATTGCGCTGGCGGAACATTTCATAGATCGTTGCGAAGCACAGTACGGTCGTCAGATTCAGGGAATTTCCCCCGCCGCACTTGAGTTACTGATGAATTATGATTACCCCGGCAATGTTCGGGAGCTGCAGAATATTATCGAAAGAGCGGTACTGTTGTGTGAAAGTGGCGGTGTGATTCTGTCTGAATATTTGCCTGAAAATGTCCGGCACAGCCGTAAGGCGTTGTTATCTTCCAATCAGGCGGCCGGTGCCGCTGATTCGAATTCTGATGCCATGGAAATGGTGCTGGATAACAAGCCCCTGAAACAGGCCGTTAATGATTTTGAGTGTGAGGTTATCAAACAGCACCTTCGCTGTCACAACTGGAACCAGACCCAGACCGCCAAGGCCTTGCAGATTCCCCGCCGGACTCTGATTGATAAAATGAACCGTTTCAATATCAAAACACCCGAGCGCAGAAAGCGCGCCTGTCATTGATCACCTTTAAGGGGTAACCGGTGTATCTTAGCCGGCGTTCCAATGATCCAATGACATGGCAGCCATCAGATTCTTTTATCCAGCCTGAAAAACCGGAAATGCTCCGTCAGCTCTTCTATCGCGGTGCGTATGCTGGCGATATCTTTACCTGCGGCACCTTTGCTCCTCTTGCCGTCCTCGGTCAGGCTTGCCTCGTTGATGACTGAGCTGAGGTAATCCAGGCAATCCCTCGCGTAGGCTCTGATAAGCGCCTGATCTTTTTCCAGCTGCTCTACGAGGGGATGCAGTGATGTTGGCAGCTGCGCAGGTCGGGATGCACCCTGTGTAACCCGCCTGGAAAGCTGATCGGAAGTGGCTGCGATGCTCAGGGAGAATTTGATGACTTCATTCAGCAGGCGCTGGATCTCGCTTTTTCGGAGATCCGTTTTTCCACGGGTTTCCAAAGGATTGGCAACATTGGGTTCGCCTGTCTCGCGGGATTTGCCGTCGGCCTGTCCGGAGGGAGTCAGCTCAGCAGAGGCGGCATGTATCAGACGGTACATGTCCACCAGCTTGCGGTACAGGGACGACATCATCTGATTATAGGCGGCTGCTATATCACGGCTGGGCAGATCACGGTCATTCATACGATACCCCATGTTGCCTTTTGCGGCCTGTTCCAGGGCATACAACAGTGGTTCAGGATCAAAAGGGCTCGACCGTGAATCCTGATCACTGAATGTCAGTGCGCTTCCAGCTTGCTGTTGACCAGATGGACGTTCCGCAAGCCCCGCTGGCCGGCTTGTCAGGTAAATCACCAGCACAATCCATATGCCCGGGATCGCCAGCAATAGCAGCAAAATCCCCCGGACGGGCCCGGCTTGCTGGTCGATGGTGTTGATGAGGTCAAGGGCCTGCCTGGCCTGGCTGTTGGCCTGGTGTTGCAGTGCGTTAAGCTCCGACAGCATCGATCTGGCTTCATCCAGACCGGAAATCTGATCGTTCATTTGAGTCAGGCTTTCTGTGACAGCCAGCATTTCCCGTCGCATGGCGGGGGTGGTCAGCGCGACCTGGCCGGAAATAAGTTCTCGGGAGATTTCCTGGGCACTGTTTCGTTTTTCTGTCAATTTCCGGTAGACGCTGGCCTGATCGGCCTCAGCGAACCAGAAATGACGCACGGATTCACGGATATCCAGCAGGTTATCTTTCAGTTGCAGTGCTGGTTTGATTGAATCAGCCTGGTCCGACGAATTCAGAAGGCTGTCAATAATCAGCTGCAACGAGGCCAGTGTTGTATCAATGCGGTAGGAGAGGGCTTCTCTGCTGGCTCTGAGCTTCATCAGTTCATTCTGGTGGCTCAGAATTCTTCCCTGAAGTGAAGTAAAGTTGCTGGCAAGCTCGGACCAGCGCGGGTGCTCAACAAAAGAGGGCGTAAGATTGTACTTTTTGATGAGCTGCAGGGTATCCAGCGCCTGTCTGACATTGTCGTTGTGCTGTTTCCAGATGCCCGGATTCAGTGCGGCCGCCGCAGCGGATTCAGCCATCGACTGTTCCAGCCTGATGGCGAGCCCCGCGTAGAGCGCCTGCTCAATTGAGCGTTCTTTGATCAGGTTTTGGTGGTGGGACAGCAAAAGCTGGATAAACAACGCGGACACCATAACTCCCAGGGCTATGATGATTGCTTGCCGGTGTTCTTTGAAGAGTGATTTTTCAGCCATGATCCTGCGCCAGGGGAAATTTCTATAGAGACGGCCCTCGCATAAAGGATTCTTTTGCAACTGTGCATATTTCTGCGCGATTCGCAGGGGAATTTTGGTCAGTTTTTTGCCTCTTGCCTGTCTTGTATGGAGTTGATTCTTTTAAACCTCATCAGGGAGCCGATGTATGTCCTTTAGCAAGCCTATCAAGGGATGCCTCATGTCAGGTCTGTTGGTTGTAACGTCCGGGTGTGCCTGGTATCAGGGTCTGGATTCGACCTACCAGGAACGGGAGGAGGGTTTTGGCAAGCGCAGCCTGAGTCACCAGGATCAGGATGTTCAGAAATTCTACGAGCTGCAGGAACGTATTGAGCTTCTGGAGCACCGGCTGGAGAAGCGCGAAAGCAGCCTGAACAGGCCACTTGCCTCAGGCACCCGGCATCCGGGCCACAGGCAGCGGGAATCAATGTTGACGGAAAAGGCAGATCTGGCGATCGCATATATTCGCGAAAGAACCCGTGCCGCCATTGCACTGATAGACCGGCTGATCTCGGAGCTTGACAATCAGGCGGTTGCTGCAGGGCGGGAGGCGGGCCCCTCCGAAGGTGGCCTCAAGCAGAAATTGGCAGAATCAGCCCCGGGATCCATGCAAGCAACAGTGCCAGAGACGGCTTCAGGCCCTGAGACTGCACCGGTTCAGAACGCCGATATTGCCGGCACTCTGGAGCGGGATGATACAGGCGCAGTGGTTGGCTCCACCGATACCGGCAATCGCTATAACTTCTCCGTGGTGTACGTTTACCGGGAATTGGCACCCTGGTTTGATATGTGGGAGCTGCTGGAAGAAAACGGCGTGAAAGACAAATGGCGTGGTCAAAACGAGCCTAAACAGTCTTATTTCATCTATGTGGGTGCCTATCTTACCCAAGCGCCTGCCATGCGCCGCAGCGAACAGCTAATGAATCTCACTGGCGGACGCCCGGAAATCCGTGTCCGCGATGGCTATCAGAACGTGGCGATGCAATAGAGTAAGCATGTAATAGAGTGACCAAAGAACACTGTGCGATTTTTCGCATAGTTTTTACCGATTCGCTGTCTTTATAAGCAGTATCCCAGGGAAGCAGGTATCAGGAATGAGCAGAACAATACAATTGAAACAGTCAGTATCACTATCGCTTCGTCGCACCATCACCGCCACCTGTACGCTGGCTGCGCTTTTGCACGCGCCGGCGTGGGCAGAATCGCCGGACACCAGCGACGCAGCGAGTATGCGTCAGCAGCTGGAAGAGGCAAAGCTGGCGATACTGGACGCCGAGAAAAAAGCCGAGGAAATCATTCGCGCCGCCCGGGAGGAAGCCAGTGCGCTGAAATCCGGCAGCCATCAGGAAGATGTACTTTCACCCCTGCTGATTCAGAACACCAGTGTTTCCATTGAAATGAAAGCAGGTACGCTGCAGGAGATTGTCACCGCCATTATGCCGGAAGGCTGGCGGGTGCTGGTGGATGTAAAGGATGAGGCTGTTCGCAACCGGCGTTTTCAGTTTGTATCCACCCGAACCAGAGAGCAGGCGCTTAACGATCTGCTCAAGCCCATCGGCATGAAACACCAATACTTTTTTGATCTGAAAAATGGCCAGGGAGAGCCTTCTCCGTTGCTGGTAGTAAGTAAAGACAGATAGGATCCCGGAGTCATTATGATAGTTCTTTTGCAACGCATTAAAGGCATTCTGCTTTCATTTGTACTGACGTTTTCCCTGGTCAGTTGTGCGGTCAAGCCACAATCCGACACGCTGAAATACGCGCCACTGCAGGAAGACGCAACGCCGATCGTGGTGGATCACCGTTCCACCTATGTCCGCGAGGTTACACCGGAAGAATCTTTTCAGGCAAAACGCATCAGTTTTGTCGGTCAGGTGGCGCTGATTGATGCGCTGCGCAAGCAGCTGCCGGGGGTAAATATCATGCCGGCAGATACCAACGTGGATATGACACAGCTGGTGAGTGTTCACGCCAGGGACATGAGTGCCGGTGATTACCTGGATTACCTGTCTTCCATTACCGGCTATGAGATCGAATTTGAAAAGGGCTACGTCGCGATCCGGTCTTTTGTGCGCAAGGAGTGGAACCTGGCGTTGTTTTCCTCAAAGCGGAATATCAGTCTGCAGGTGGGTAAGTCTTTCTCCACGGAGCAGGGAGGCGGCCGTAATACTTTCAAAGGCAACTTTGATGACGATGAATGGGAAATCATTACCAAAGGTGCCGAGCGCATTCTGGGCGTGGCAGGGGCCAGCAAGAAAGGAGAGTTTGCGCCTTTCGTTCAAGGGGTTCGCTCTATCGGCCTGTTGAGCGCCGGTGGCGAGCCGGACAAGATCGAGGCGGTGGACGACTTTATAAGAAGTGTGGTGTCAAAGGGTTCCAAGCAAATCAATATCGCGGTACAGGCCTATGAGGTGACACTGGATGACAAGCGCGGCGCGGGCATCAACTGGCAGGACCTGTCATCCATCAATGCGACTATTAATGGTAATGAGGCTGGAATGGTCTTCACCTCCGAGGCTAACACTCTCTCGGATCTGTTCAAAAGTGTTATTCGGTACGAAAGTAGTGATGTTAGAGCTGAGGCCACACTTAAATTCCTCAGTACCTTTGGCGAGGTGGAGCTTCTTAACCAGCCTAACGTAACGGTCAGGAATGGCGCCTATGCCTACATTTCGGCTGGTGAGGAGCTGACTTACGTTGGCGAAGTGGAACTTGAGGAAGAGAATGATGGCGATGACCGCACCACCATCAAGGTGGAGTCGATCCGGGTGGGCGTAACCCTGAGTGTTGCTCCCCGGGTACTGGAGGATGGTCGCGTATTACTGGAGATCTGGCCTTCCATCAGTTCTGCGGACCTGAGCAACTTTATTGAAAGCGGAGCGGGCGAAGGTATCGTTCTGCCACAAGTCCAATTGCAGGAGCTGGCAACAGAGGTAATCACGGAGAGTGGCCGGCCGGTGCAGTTGGGTGGCTTTATCAAGCGGTCCATTGCCAAAAGCCTTTCGGAGTTGCCCTGGCAGGAAAAGGTCACCGGAAAAATCCTGAATCCGTTATTCAAGTCGGAAACCGCTGACCTGGAAAGAACCGAGCTGGTGCTGACCGTGACACCAACAATAGTGGAGGGGGTCTGATCGGTGGTTCAGCTTGCTGAGGTCATCAATCGTCCTATCACCATTGAGGGGCAGGAAGTTGTTCTGATCCCCGACCTGGTGGGAGCCGTGCCGGTTTCGGAGCAGCATCAGTACGTTGAGCTGGAGCCGGCTACCAATACCTGCCCGTCCATCAGTGTGCGGGAAGCGGATATCGAGGATATCAGGGAGCAGTTTCCGGAATTGCCGGTGTACGGCCTCTGGCAGGTGCTGGTTCACAGCAAGGTGATTTCCTTTCGGCACCCCTTGCACGTGGTCAAAGTGAACGAGTTTGACGGCTATTATCTTCACTGTGACCTGGGCAGGGCCGAGTTTTCCGGAGTCTACGAGGCCGGCTTTTTTGCGGCGGACTCGAACTTCGATCTGGATGAAGCCAATGAAGTGGCTCCCGCACCAGAGGATCTTCGATTACCCAGAACGGAAGCAAAACTGGCATCTGAGCTGCAGGCGGAACGCCGCCTGAAGACGCAGCGCAGCTGGAAGAATCTGGGCATTGCCTGTGTATGGGTTGTGATGGCGGGGTTTGCTGTGGACTTTGGTCTGGAGACTTTTTACAGCCGCGAACAGCAGAAAATCCAGACCAAAGCCGCCATGCTGGAAAGCCTGCGGAGTGGTCTGGATCAGTTGCGCACCTCGCGGCTGACGGAAGCCCCCAATAACATTGAAGCCATCAAACGTCTCGCGGAACTCTGGGCAACCTTTCCCCTGATCAAAACCCAGGGGGCCTCTGATTTCAGTGAGGCCACCTTCAGTTTTCGCCTGGAAGATCAGGGTTTCGACCCTGCCGGCAAACTGTCCGGGATTCGCAGCCGGTACCACCCGGAGGGTTACTGGCAGCTGACAATGAATAACCCGACGCGACAGTAGGAGCACTGATGATGCTGAATACCTCTACTCAGGGAATGTCCTTGCCTGGCTTGTTCGGCTGGAACTGGCTTCACTGGCTGGTGTTGCTGGTGGTAATGGTGATTGCGGGCAACGAGGTGATAGAGCGCCAGTCACAGCGGGTGCGTCAGGTGGATGCCACCAAGATCGAGGTGCTGGAAGAGGACATTAACGAATACAACACCATGGCAGAGCGGCTTGCCACCATGGAGGTGCTGCCACCGGTAAAGGAACAATGGAATTACGTGGTGGCAATTGCAAAAAAATACGGTGTGGACATGAGATACACCTCTGACGATACCCCATATCGTGGCCCCCTGAAGGCCTGGGGTGGCAGAGTGTCCGGAAGCACCGGACCGGTGTTGGTGGTGGCCAAGGAGTTTCAGGAAACCGTGCCGACCTTTCTTTATCAATTCAATATCAATGGCAACAGGGCTTCCTTCGAATTTGCCGTTCTGGGAAGTGAATAGGGTGAGAGTATGATGAAACAGATTTCAGGCGCAGCCATGGCATCACTGGTTCTGGTCGCAGCAGGGGTTCAGGCGGAGCCTTTGGATGGCACCAGGATTCTGGAAATGGAAGCGGAAAAAGCGCGTCAGATCGAGGATCTTGAGTATCAGGCCAAACTGATCGAGCAGAAAGCCAAGCTGGCCAAAGCCTATAAGGATCTGAGAGAAAACGGTGGTGTGATCCCCGGTGACGACATGTTCGAGGCTCCCGCGCAAACCGCAGAGCCCGTTACTGAGAATCAGCCTGCCAGGGCTGCGGATATCAATCAGTTGCCGGTACTCAAATCCATTGGCAACGGGTACGCCCTGTTTGAACACCGGGGCAAACTCTTTCGCGCTGTGCCCGGTGGCAGTCTGCCGGGTGGTTTCAAGGTGCTGTCTGTCAGCAACGAATCCGGTGTGCGGATCAAGCAGGGTAACGATATCTTTTCCCTGGATATCGCCTGGGCCACAGCTAAATAAGCGGTTTTTTATGAGTCCTGAGCAGTCCCAGTCATCCGTCGACGCCGGAAACAGTGACAGAAAATCCAGGTTACAGGTTCAGTTTGAACAGATCCTGCAGTGCCTGGTAGAAAATCACGCTATCACTGAGCAGGTTGCCCACAGTATGGCCATGCCTGGCAGCTCGGAAGATATTGTTCCGCGGCTGTGGGAACTGGGTGTGGACGACATCAAGCTGGCACGGGCTTTGGCCGAGATTTACAAGTGCCCGCTGTTTGACGGGGTGGTGCGGTCGCGGGATTCGCTGGTCAGGAGCGCCCAGGACAAGTGTCCCTGGCTGATAGCGGATGGGGTGCTGTATGTGACCAATCCCTACGATCGCGCCCAGATTGAGCCGCTGATACGGCGCAAGAAAGATCCCCGTGACAGCCTTACCTTTAACCGCCTTGGCGTTATGGCCATGTCCGATTTTGAAATGGACATGATGGAAAAGGCCAATTACGACGTTATCGTTTCCAACCAGGAAGTCAGTGGTGCCTGGGCAAATACCTTTGTGGACGACTTGCTGAACGAGGCCATTAACCGCAAAGCCAGTGATGTGCACATCAATCCGGAATCCCACGGTGCCATTATCAAACTGCGGGTGGACGGTCGGCTCCAGGTACCTGCCATACCAGGATTGCAGACCATTTCCCGGGATCGCCTGCGGCTGGTTGCCAACAATCTTATGGAACGGGTGGGTAAGCAGAACAACTACCTGGAACCCTGTTCCGGTTACCTGGTATTTCAGGCAGCCCACAAACAGGTGAGCATGCGCCTGGAAATGGCACCGGTCAAAGTCTATTCCGAAATCAAACCCAAGCTCACTATTCGCGTGCTCAACAATCTGCGGGGCGTGGGGCGTCTCGATAATCTGGGCCTGTCGGGGCATCACGTGGACCTGCTGCGGCAGCTGTCCCGCCGGGCCAACGGCATGCTGATTGTTACCGGCCCAACCGGCAGTGGCAAATCCACCACCCTCAAAGCCATTCTGAAAGATGTGCGGGATCAGTTTCCCGAAAAAGCCATTTACACCATCGAGGATCCGGTGGAGGACCAGCTGGACGGTATTACCTCGCTGGAAGTTACCCAGCACATGGGTTTTGCAAAAGCCCTCAAATCCCTGCTGCGTCATGATCCTGACGTGATCATGGTGGGGGAAATCCGGGATTCCGAAACCGCTGAGCTGGCGTTGCGCGCCTCCATGACCGGCCATCTGGTGTTAACCACTTTGCACACTAACGATGCCCACGGTGCCATTAACCGGCTGCGCAACCTGGGGCTTGAAAATACCCTGCTGGCGGAGAACCTGCTGGCGGTGACTGCCCAGCGTCTGGTGAACCGCGTGTGTCCCTATTGTTCCGAGTTCCGGCCACTGAGCCAGATCCCTGATCTCCATGAAGCCTATTTCAAATTGCCGGCGCTGAATCAGCCAAAGCAGAAAACCCCGCTGGTGATTCAGCCGGATGGCTGTGACCGCTGCAACTATGGCTACACCGGCCGGCACCTGGTGAATGAAATTTTTGTCAATGATACCCAGACGGAAAAACTGATCTCGGAGGGCGTGGGTGGCACCGAGATTCGCCGGGTTCAGCAGGCTGCGGGGCGCTTTCAGGATCTTTGGGATGACGGTGTCCGGCTGGCCACCCAGGGCGTGACCACCCTGCATGCCCTGGAAAACCGTATCAACCCGCTCCAGGTGGCGCGGGTGTCCCTGCCAGGCGCCCGTGAGGAAGCCACCGACCTGGAGAAAAAATTGATTGAACTGGCGCTTACCGGCAGTGATTAGGGACGGATTTTTTTGTGGCGTCTGTCTGTGTTGTATTGACTGGTAAACAACAGGAGCTGGAAATGCAATTTAAGTCAATGCAATCACACAAGAACAGAAAAGGTTTTACCCTGGTTGAATTGATCACGGTGGTGGCGATTGTATCGCTGCTGGTGGTGTACATTACGATTAAACTGGGCAGTTCCAACGAAGATGCCAAGGTGGCCCTGGCTTCAACTTTCATTCTGGGGAATGTGCCGACGGCGATCAGTTCGTACAAGGCGCGGCATATGAACAGTTGTACCGCGTTGACGGATTTTAATGATGACACGGACGGTGATGCCGTACGGGAAGAGCTTATAAAACGAGGATTGGTTCGTACAACTCCGTGGAACGAGGATTGGAGCGCCCGTTATATCAATAGGGATCGGCTGGTCCAGATTATTATGCCTCTTGCAGGCTCAGAGGACCCGGACGGGTCAGCCAGGGATGTAGCGCAAAATATTTTTGATGCACCACAGATTGATGGGCTTGCCATCATTTCGGGTGTCGGCGCAGCGGAATATTCTCAAAATCAGTTAAATGACA
>JAWVYU010000037.1:0-22950 GCA_033722575.1 Ketobacteraceae bacterium
ATCACCAGCCTGATTCTGTTTGCGCTCTGGTATCTGGTGATTCAGCCGCCGGCCAAGGCGCCCCCGCTGTTAATTGCCTTGTTCCATATTATTCCACTGACACTGTTTCTTCCCGGCATTCTTAAACGCAACCCCCGCACCTATATCTGGCTGTGTTTTCTGATATTACTGTATTTTTGTGAAGGTGTGGTCAACGCGTTTCTTCTGCCCTCTCTCCAAGGTTGGTTAGGTTTGGCAGAGAGTCTTTTAATTACTGCACTTTTTATCGCAGCCATGTATGCTGCCCGTTGGAACAACCAGGTACAGAATCAATAACTGCAAGGACGTGAATGCTCGACACCTATCAGCAACTGGAAACCCCTGAAAGTATCGATCTGGAGCTAAGGATAGCCGGGCCGGTGGTGCGAATCCTGGCCTTTGCGATTGATACTGCAATAAAGACCGTTTTTCTGATCGTAGCCAACATGGTGTTGATGTTTGCAGAAAAAGTGGGGCTGGGGGTTATGATGATCCTGGCATTTCTGGTGGAGTGGTTCTATCCCGTGGCATTTGAGGTGCTGCGCAATGGCCAGACACCCGGTAAAGGCACCATGGGCATTCTGGTGATTCACGACAACGGCACGCCTGTTGGCTGGACCAGCTCCGTTATTCGCAACCTGCTGCGTTTCGTTGATTTTCTGCCTGTCGGCTACCTGCTGGGCCTGATCACCATGGCCTGCAACCGGCATTTCAAACGACTGGGTGATCTGGCCGCCGGCACCATGGTTATCTATCAGCGGGAAAAGCCCCGCCAGACCCGGATCCGTGAGGCTACCCCCTTACCACCGACCTGCCCCCTGACGCTGGATGAACAAAGAGCTTTCATTAATTTTGCCGAACGCCAGGAATCCCTGACAGCGGACCGTCAGCAGGAAATCGCCAACCACCTCTCGCCGGTTGTACGGGCCAGAGACCAGTCAGCGGTGGATAAAATTATTCGCATCGCCAACTGGCTGAAGGGGGCGAGATGAAACAGCAGCTGTTTGAACAAAAATATCAGGCAGCATGGACGCGGTTTGCGGAACAACTGGGCGTGCTGGAAGGCCAGCGTGACCCTGCCATCAGCCTGGCGGATTTTGCGCGGCAATACCGCAAGATCTGTTACGACCTTGCCCTGGCCAAGGAACGCCATTACAGCCCGCAGCTGGTGGACTTTCTCAACGACCTGGCGTTCCGCGGCCACCGCCAGCTCTACGCCAGCGACAACAGCGGACTGTGGCATCGTTTCCTGAGTTTTGTGCTGGTGGGTTTTCCCCGTGCCGTGCGCAAGGAGTGGAAAATGGTGTTGCTCGGGCTCGGTCTTTTCTACATCCCAGGCCTGATTTTTGGTGCACTGATATATTTCCACCCTTCGCTCACCTTCAGTTTTTTCAGTCCAGAGCATGTGAGCCAGTTTTCGCAGATGTACAACCCTGCCCTGCACGATTCCATGCGGGAAGCCCGCGGCTCTTCAGACGATCTGTATATGTTCGGTTTCTATATCCGCAATAATATCGGGATTGGTTTCCAGACCTTTGCCGGCGGCATTCTGTTTGGTCTGGGATCGCTGTTTTTCCTGGTATACAACGGCCTGGCGATAGGCGGCGTGGCAGGCTATCTGACCCACCTGGGCTACATCGACAGTTTTTATTCTTTTGTGATCAGCCACGGCTCCTTTGAATTAACCGCCATTGGCATTGCCGGCGCCGCGGGTATGAAAATGGGGTTTGCACTGATCATGCCGGGATCCCTGTCCCGTCGCCAGGCATTACTTCAGGGCGCCAGGGAAGCGGTGCCTCTGGTTTACGGGGTGATTCTGTTCCTGCTGATTGCCGCTTTTATTGAGGCATTCTGGTCCCCCTCCTCTACAGTACCCGATAAAGTTAAATACTGGGTGGGCGGTGGTCTCTGGGCGTTCGTGGCGTTTTATCTGATGTTCGCAGGCAGGGAGCGCCATCGCCGATGAACCTGAACCAGACCACTGTCAGTATCCGGCCGCGCAACCCCTACGAAGCCATTGATCTTGGTGCGACCATGGTGCGCGCCTGGTGGAAAGAACTCTGGACCCTGTGGTTCACCGTTTCCATACCCTTCGTTGTGTGTATCTGGTTTGGCATGTACCAGTACCGCGACTGGTCGCTGCTGCTGCTGTGGTGGTGCAAACCCCTGTGGGAAACGGTTTTGCTTCACTTCATTGCTGAAAAAGTTTTCCGCGAGAGTACGTCGCCCCGGGAAATTCTTGCCCGGGCACCGCGCCTGATGCTGAAAGATATTCTGTTAAAACTGACCTTGCGCCGAATCAGCATTACCCGCTCTTTCGATATGCCGGTAAGCGAGCTGGAGAACCTGAGTGGTACCGCGCGCAACAAGCGGCTTAATGTATTGCACCGAACCAGCAGCACCGCCGCCATCTGGCTGACGGTGGTTGGCGCTCACCTGGAAACCCTTTTCGGCCTGGCGATCCTGCTGCTGATATGGATGTTCATACCAGAGTATGTAGCTATCGAAATGGATATCTTCGATTTTCTTCTGAGCGAGGACTACGACTATCTCGGCTTTTTTATCGGCTATGCGGTTATGACCGCCGTGGGCCCCTTTTATGTGGCATCCGGTTTTTCCCTGTACATCAATCGCCGCACGATTCTGGAAGGCTGGGACATTGAACTCAACTTCCGGCAACTGGCCAGCCGCTTCAATGAAGGCGCCGGTAAAGTCGCCCTGCTGGCCTTTACGCTTACCTTGTTTGGCCTCACAGCCCTGAACCCTGCTCCGGCTCATGCGAACTATATCGTCACCCCTTCTGAACAGACCCTGGAATACACTCCGAAAGAAAGTCGTAATGACATTATCGAAGTCATGGAGTCGGATGCATTCAACCGCATCAAGGAAGAGGAAATCCTGTTACCGAAAAACCGCGAACTGGAAACCGAGGAAGAAAAAACCGAATCCGGTTTCATCAAGGCACTGTTGCAGTTCTTCCGGTTTATCGCCCAGAGCATTGAGATTATTCTCTGGTCCATCGTCATTGCAGCAGTGGTTTTTATTCTTTTCAAGCTGAACCAGTACCGGCAGAACCAGGGCAAAGGCCGACACAAGCGTCCTGTTGAGAAACAGCCAGATACCCTCTTCGGCCTGGATATCCGCCGCGAATCCCTGCCGGAAGACATTATTGGCCAGGCGAAGGCCCTGTGGGACAGAAAACAGTACCGTGATGCCTATAGCCTGCTGTATCGCGGTGCCCTGGCATTTATCGCCCACGAAAAGCAGGTGCCATTGCAGGAAAGCTTTACCGAAGAGGAATGCGTGGCCCAGTTTCAGAGCATGGACGAGGGATTACAGCCGCTGTTTTTTGCCCAGCTTACCCAGCAGTGGCAGATGGTGGCCTATGGTCACCAGATACCTGCTGCATCGATTTTTGATACCACCTGCGAAGGCTGGCAGTTCCATTTTGTTGATGGGGAAGCCGGAGGTACTGATGGCCAATACTGAACAGAGCCGCTGGGTTAACTATGGTATTGTGGCCGCCATCCTGTTACTGCTGGCCTTGCTGCTATACGTTGTCAGCGAGCAGTTTGAACGGGTAAAAACCACGATCAACATGGGTTACACCCTGGAGGCCATGCAGAATCGCTACCTGGCGGCCCAGAAATACCTGGAGCGACAATCCATTCCTTCAGACACCGCCGTGGATATTGCGACTGCCTGGGAACAGCTGCAGGCAAACGACGCGCTGCTGATACTCAATACCCGGCTGATTCCCGAACCCTATCACGACCGCTTACTGGACTGGGTAGCCAGTGGCGGTCATCTTGTGGTGACCGCCCAGAATTACTGGAGCGAAGATTCCCAGGAAAGTGGCGACCCCTTTCTTGACCGGCTGGGTATTGAAATGTATGACGTTATTACCGAGGAGGCGGAAGCCATTGGTGAATCCACCCAGGCGGCCATTCAGCAGCTCATGGAGGATGCCGAATCCGACATCAACGAAGCACTCAGCGAAACGTCCGGGGAGGATAAAACCACGGAAGCCGCCCAGTGTGATGTATACGGCTATTCCCGCCTGACACTGATGGACTACCGGGATCAGAAGCCCCCCATCCAGGTACAGTTCGCCAGCTACTCCCATTTGCATGACGCCAGCGGCGACGCGGTGACTCCCGATACCTATTACCCCAACCAGATCCTGCAGTATCCGGTGGGCCAGGGCATGGTCACCGCGCTGACCAGCCACCAGATGTGGTCAAACACCAATATCGGCTGGTACGATCATGCCTACTTCCTGTGGCTGCTGGTACAGAATGCGGGGAAAGTCTGGTTTGTTTTCGACCGCGAATCCGATTCCCTGCTCAGCCTGATGATGGAGCATTTGCTGGAGCCCCTGGTAGCGGCCCTGCTACTGCTGGCACTTTACCTGTGGCACCGTGCCAAACGGTTCGGCCCGGTTAAACCGGAGCCGGAACTGGCACGGCGCAGTCTGATGGAACACCTGCTTGCCAGCGCCCGCTTCAATTGGCGCCACCAGCAGATACATTCACTGGTACGCAGACAGCGGGACGACATCAAGCAATTGTTCATTCTCCGCCATGGCAGTCACCACCGGGAGGAAGAAGTCATCACCACACTGGCGAAATCCAGCCAGCTCAGTCCGGAACAGGTACGCTGGGCCCTGCTGGCGGAGACACCCGACAAAGAACAGGAATTCACCCACTTAATACGACTCCTGCAACGCTTAAGGAATGCGGTATGAGCGAAGACGATTTTTTTGAAGACAATAACAACCAGCCGGAAGCCGAAGCCGATTCAGTCGCGCCGGCTGACAATACCGAAATCCACGCCGCCAGCGACACCGTAGACCGGATTCGACAGCAGATTCAGAAAGTCATGGTAGGCCAGCGGGATGTTATCGACCAGGTACTGGCTGCCCTGTTCTCCTCGGGCCACGTGCTGATCGAGGGCGTTCCCGGTCTGGGTAAAACCCTGCTGGTAAAAGCCCTTGCGCGCTGTTTCGACGGTCAGTTTCGCCGCATTCAGTTTACACCGGACCTGATGCCGTCGGATGTGACCGGACACGCCATGTATGACATGAAAACCGAGCAATTCAAGATCAGGAAAGGACCGGCCTTCACCAATCTGTTGCTGGCGGATGAAATCAACCGGGCTCCGGCCAAAACCCAGGCTGCACTCCTTGAGGTGATGCAGGAAAAGCAGATCACCATTGAGGGCAAACCCTTTAAAGCCCAGTTGCCCTTTATGGTGCTGGCCACCCAGAACCCTATCGAGCAGGAAGGCACCTATCCGCTGCCGGAAGCCGAGCTTGACCGCTTTATGATGAAGGTGCTGATTGACTACCCCAGCCTTTCAGAAGAAGTGATGCTGGCCCAACAGGTGACCACGGGCAGAGCCCATGACAGCCTGAGTGTAGCCGACATAGAGCCTGTAGCCAGCGGCGAGCAGATCATGGCATTGCAGAAACTGACGGCAGAAATACAGGTGGATACGGCAGTTTTTGAATACGCCGCCAGAATCGCCCGCAGTACCCGTGAGTGGCACAGCTTTTCGCTGGGAGCCGGGCCACGGGCCACCATTGCGCTGATTCGTGTGGGGCGCGCCTACGCGCTGCTTCACGGCCGGGATTTCGTCACGCCCAACGACATCAAGCAGGCAGCCCTTCCGGTGCTGCGTCATCGGGTTGCACTGACCGCCGAAATGGAAATTGAGGGTATCGGCATTGATGCCGCACTGACCCAGATGCTGGACGAAATCGAGGCTCCCCGGGATTAACCTATGCGGCCCAGTAAAAAACTGCTGTACATTGTTACGCTGTGGGGAATTATCGGCTTCGGCGTTGCCCTGAGCCAGTGGTTTGCGGCCACCCGCAGTGAGTATCCCCAGTGGGTGGAATACTGGTGGATCGGCAGCCTGGTGATCCTCCTGCTGGCACTGCTGGACCTTGCGGGTTACTTCAGACAGTCCAGTCTGGAGGTGACCCGTCAGGTCAGCGACAGCCTGTCTCTGGGGAGCTGGAGTCAGGTAAACCTGAGTATTTCCCATGGGTTCAATCGTCCCACCCCGGTCACCATTGCCGACCACCCTCCGGCCGAGTGCAGTGCCAGCGAAAGCCAGTGGCAATCCACCCTCATGCCAGGAAAAGGCACCGGCACCCACTACCGGCTGCGCCCGAACGCCCGGGGCGATCTGACTTTCCAGGGTGTAGATATCCTTTTCCCTTCAGGAATGGGCCTGTGGGATTTCCGGCGTTTCAAGCGGGTGGTAAATACGGTGAAAGTGTTTCCCAATTACGCCGCCATGAAACAGTTTTCCATGTTCACCCTCTCGCAGCGCACTCACCAGATGGGCATTCGGCTGCAGCACAAGCGCGGGGAAGGCCTGGAGTTTCATCAGTTGCGGGAATTCCGCCAGGGCGACAGCCTGCGCCAGATTAACTGGAACAGCAGCGCCAAATTCCGGAAACTGATATCCAGGGATTATCAGGAGGAAACCAATCAGGAAATCGTGTTCCTGCTGGATTGCGGCCGCAAAATGCGTAGCCAGGATGGCGAACTCAGCCATTTTGACCATGCCCTCAATGGCATGCTGTTAATGGCGTACGTGGCGCTTAAACAGGGTGACGCCATTGGCTGCCTGAGTTTCAGTGGCACCCAGCGATGGCTGCCACCAGTAAAAAGCGTGGGCAACATGCCCAAGCTGCTCAACCATGTGTATGACCTGGAAGCCTCCACACAGGCATCGGATTATCTGAGTGCCGCCCAGAACATCCTTACCCGCCAGAAAAAGCGCTCGTTGATGGTACTGATCACCAACCTGCGGGACGAAAACATTGATGACCTGCTGCCCGCGCTTCGCCTGCTACAGAAAAAACACCTGGTCATGGTGGCCAGCCTGGAGGAGCCCTTCGTTCAGGAGCTTATCCGGGAAGAGGTCACGGATTTTGAAAATGCTCTGGGATACCTGGGCTCCATGGACTACCTTGACAGCCGGCACTGGCTGACAAAACAGCTGAACAAACAGGGAGTTATCTCAGCCAACAGCCTGCCACGGGACCTGGCAGGCACACTGGTGAACAAATACCTTGAAGTGAAAAAAGAAAGGCTGCTTTAGTTCACTTAAGCCCTTGTCAGCAACCCGGGGTTAGCCGTTATAATAGGCGCCCTTCAGCAATACGAACCCAGTCGGAGTGTAGCTCAGCTTGGTAGAGCACTGCCTTCGGGAGGCAGGGGTCGAAGGTTCAAATCCTTTCACTCCGACCAATTTTCCTTGTCAGCCCTTGCGGCCAGCGGCCATCACGCGGGTTTCGGGCCGCAACTACAGAAAAACCCGTCATTTTTTGATCACAAAACACCCAATTCTATTCAGTATCAACTATACTTGTTAGGATAATCCACCCGGACCTCCGATACCTCCGTATAGTGACAAGATTATTCATCGCAATATTGCTGCTCTTGCTCCCGCCTGTCACCTTTGGCGGGCAGGTGGTATCGTTGGAAGACGAGGCCCACTTTCTGGTGGACTATCGCCATGAACTCACCATTGATCAGGTGCTCAGCCTTGAGGCTGATCAATGGCAGCCGGTTCGGGGTGAATTCTCCCTGGGGCTCACAGAGGCCACGGTCTGGGTGCGCCTCTCAATGCCCCGGGAAAAAACTCCGCTGTTTGAACACCCGCCTGTCCTGGTACTGACCAACCCCCTGCTGAACAGAGTGCACCTGTACCTGGTAAAACAACAGGACGTACTGGCAAGCTCATCGACGGGTGACCATTACCCCCTGGAGAGCAGATCCATTCCGGTACCCGAGATCTACTGGCAACTGCCTGGCTCCTGGCGGGAGGCCAGTGACCTGTATGTAAAGATACATTCAGATTCCTTTTTCCAGAGCCATTTCCTGCTCAAAGACACCCCCGCTGCCCTGATTGATCACGGTGGCCGATACTGGATGCTGGGGCTGTTTTACGGGGCTCTGCTGATCATGCTGTTTTACAACCTCTTCATCTATTTTCAGGTGAAGGATATTCGCTACTTTTACTATACCGGTTACGTGTTCTGTGCCGGACTGTTTCATTCCGTCATGGATGGCCTCCCCTATTACCTCTTGTCCGGTTATTACGAGGCCTTCGCGGACCGTCTCTCGGTTTATTTTCTGGATCTGGCCAATATCTTTGCTCTGTTGTTTGTAATCAGGTTTCTTGACCTGCGTGACAAGGCGCTGCTGAATGCCACCCGTACCCTGATTATCATGTTCCTGGTGGCAATCTTTGTGGAAATCATTGAAACCGGGCACATATCGACGCTGTTTTCCATGTTTATGACCATGGTGACGTCCCTGTCGATCACCTACCTCACCGTGAAATCCTGGCTGTCAGGTAACGAGCAGGCCCGCTATCTGGCCATGGCCTGGATCGCACTGCTGATATCTATCCCTGTTTACGCCATGGCCCTTTATGGCTGGTTGCCACACAACACCTATACCCTGAATTCCGTGCGTTTTGGGGTGGTGATGGAAATGGCGCTGATTTCGTTTTCACTGGCGCACAGGATCAACCTGCTGCGTCAGGATCGCATCATGCTCCAGAGCCGGCTTAACAAAGAACTGGGTGGGCTTGTCCGGGAGCGTACCAGAGAGCTGGAAGAAGCCAATCGCAAACTGCAGGCACTGAGTGAAACCGACTCCCTGACGCAGCTGAAAAATCGCGCCTTTTTTAACAAGGCCATCGAAGAGGAGGCCAGCAGGGCCAAGCGCCAGCAAACCAGCCTGGCGTTGTTGCTGGCGGATCTGGACCACTTCAAAAAAATCAATGACAGTGTGGGACACAATGCGGGAGACTACTGTATCAAGCAGTTTGCACGTGTACTTCAGGAACAGCTTTCCCGGACCACTGATATCGCCTGCCGTTATGGCGGCGAGGAATTTGTGGCGATTCTGCCGGATACGGACCTGAATGGAGCGGTAACCGTGGCCGAACGCATTCGCCGCACCGTAGAGCAATCGCGTTTTATATTCGAAGGGAAAACCATTGAACTCACGGTCAGCATCGGGGTATTTACGGTAACCCCCCATGCTGACTGGAATTGCCATGACTGGATTGCCAAGGCAGACAAGGCGCTCTATTTTGCCAAAACAGAGCGCAACCGGGTGGCCTTCATCCGGGAAAACGGCGACCCACGGTTCGCTGACCTCATGCCTTAACGCACCATGTAGGCCGCTGCATCCAACAACCGTGACGCATACCCGTATTCGTTATCATACCAGACATGCAGCTTGGCAGTTTTGCCGCCATTTACCACCCGGGTGGTAAGCCCGTGAACAATCGCCGAATGACTGTCCCCCAGGATATCGGTGGATACGATTTCCTCATCACTGATATCCAGAATGCCTTTCATGGTGGTTTTGGCAGCCTGCCGGAAGGCATCGTTAATTTGCTCCGCCGTAGCCGGTTTTTCAAAGGTAACGGAAATGTCGGTTACCGCACCATCTGGCACCGGCACCCTCAGTGCGGTAGCTGCCAGCTTGCCTTCCAGCTCCGGCAACACTTCAACGGTGGCTTTGTCAGCGCCTGTTCCTGTGGGAATAATATTGAAGGCCCCCGCTCTGCCGCGAATTTTTTTCTTGTTGGGCTTGTCCACCAGCGACTGGGAAATGGTATACGCATGCACAGTGGTGATCAGCGCGTGCTCCACGCCAAAGTTATCCAGCAAAACCTTCAGCGGCGGAGCCAGGGAGTTGGTGGTGCAGGACGCGTTGGATACAATCTGATGCACCGCCGGATCGTATTTCTGTTCGTTAACCCCCATCACAATGGTGAGATCGGCATCGCTGGCCGGCGCGCTGATCAGCACTTTTTCTGCACCCGCCTGGATATGCTTCATGGCGCCCTCCCGTTTGGTAAAGGCACCGGTGCATTCCAGCACCAGGTCCACACCCATATCCTTCCAGGGCAGTTTGGCGGGGTCTTTTTCACTGAACAAACGAATAGTCGCCGACCCGATGGAAAGCCTGTCGCCTTCCAGTTCAATGCTGTGCCGGCAACGGCCATGAACCGAGTCAAATTTCATCAGGTAGGCCAGCTGATCAAACTCCGCCAGATCATTGGCCGCCACAATTTCGAACGGTGGCTGTGATTGTTCCAGATAGGCGCGTATCAGCAAGCGCCCGATGCGACCCAATCCGTTAATAGCGATCCGCTTCATGTTACCCCCTGTATTGTCAGGTACGATTGAACTGTTCGGTAAACTGGTAGCCGTTGGCCTTGTTCAGCACCAGATCCTGCAGCAACCCCAGCAGTACCGCCAGCGCCTGTTCTATGGGCGAATTATGGGCCTCCAGCTGTTGCAGGATTTCTTCATCGGCATCGTGGAATGTCAGCGCCGGCCTTCTTACCGGCAAATCGCCGCGGATCATGGCATGTTTGAGCCGGTAAAGTTCATTGAAGGAATCAGCCTTGGGCGTGGGATTACCCAGAATCGACACGATTCTGTCACGCACCAGGGAAGGCTGACCGGACTCTTCCGCACTCACCAGTATTTCCAGCATGTGAGCTACCAGCAGCGCGTCCCTGGCCTCAAACATGTGCCGCTGCTGACACAGTTCCAGTAACCCGAACAGCACTTTATTGGTGGCCCGCAGGGCCGTATCCGTTTCGCTGGTACCCTGCTTTTCCAGCCATTGCCATACATCAGCAAATTTCAGTGGTTTAAGCGACGGCCAGTCCGCATCAAAGGCACTGAGCCAGCCATTGGTGAACATGGCGGAATCAAACTCGGGCGCTTCAAAATGCTCTGCCTCCGCCCCTTCAAACCAGGTTTCCAGAAATTGACAGGAGCCCGGCAGCGCAATATTCATAGCCAGCATGATCTGATGCAGCAAAACATTCACCGCGTGATAGAGCGTGTACTTTTCCAGTTTCTCCAGCTCTGCACTGATTTCAATGGTCAGACAGGCTCCCATGGGTAGATCTTCGTCGATGGCGGACTGCAGATAACTGACAAACCCCCCATCCGTTTGTGCAGCCTTTTTCATCAGGCTGATAACGTCACTGGCATCCACGCTGACAGTGAACCTGTCCAATTCCACGCGATAGGGATCTTCCACCTGAAACGTCAGGGACTTGAGATGTTTATTCAGACCTTCCCAGGCGGAAAGGATCCAGGCTGACTCATTGGCTCCCGCATTGGGAATCACATCATCAATCATCAGCCTGATGGATTCAGTTTTTGCCATTCCTCGACTCCATGTTAGGCACTAACATGCCAGCAAGTGGATGTTGCGCTCGGTATTTTCTGCGGTTTTTAACAGTTCTTCGCGGCTCAGCAAACGTTCCTTGGCGCCCTTGTATTGTAGTACCGACTCGGCATTGGTCATAGCAATATGCAGTGAATCCCTGGTGTCCTTGCCCAGCATCTGTGCCGCTGTAAAGCTGGCGGCAAAGGCATCGCCTGCGCCGGTGGCTTCCACAATCTCAATGTCATCACGGGGTTCGCCATGATACAGCTGTTCGCCATCATAAACGTAGGCGCCCTTCTTGCCATCGGTAATCAGGGTTAAGGGAGGTGGCAACTCCCCCATTCTTGCCATGAGTGATTCAATGCTGTGGTTCTCCCGCGTCGGCAGCCCCAGAAATTTGGTGGCCTCCTCCTTGTTCATCACCAGAATATCAACCCGGTCAATCAGCTCCGACAGTTTTTCGTAGCCCATTTCCGCCTGGTAATTGGAGGGATTAAAAGCCAGCTTGCAGGATTGTTTTTTCAGCAGGGCAATCACCGTGTCCAGGCTTTGCTCCAGCATACTGGACAGGTATACCCACTGGCTTTCAAACGGTTCGATTTCTTCCTCGCGCAAATGATTGTTTGCGCCCTTGTAGGCAAGAATGCTGCGATCCTGCTTGATGCTGTTCAGTATCATGGACAGGCCGGTCTGGCCTTCCCGGGGGCCGATAAAAGTCACACCCTCCTTTTTCAGACGCTCAACCACCAGTTCACCATTGGAATCCTGGCCAATCTTGCCCAGATAACCGGTTTTGAACCCCAGCCGCGAAAACACCACCGCCGTATTGGTGCCACCGCCGCCGGTGGTGATATTCAGTTCCTTGATCAGCAGCTTGCTGCCCAGCGGGAATGCAATAAATTCTTCGGAGGTGGTTCGGGTTTGTATTTTAATCAGTTCCGAATCGGTATCGGCGAAGTAGTCCACAGTGGCACTGCCAATCGTGACAACCTCAAAGCTCATAGTGAATTCCTTGTTAAATCGGCCAATTGCATCATCCGCCCAATCATCATAGGCTAAAAGCAAGACAGGTTAAATACACTGACACGCATCAACCTCTGTCATCCGTACAGGATTTGCCGTGTTCCAGGCTCCTGTCAGGATGGCGGATCCACTAGCCCGGGGAGCAAAGTATGATCGTTGGCGATATTGGCGGTACCAAAACCCAGCTGGCTCATCTTGAAGCGGCGGTGGGCAGCTCACAGGCTCTGCCATCATTGCAGCACCGCAAGCGCTACCAGAACGACGAACATGACTGCTTCGAGGCGATCCTCTCCAGCTATCTGATGGAGCACGGGCTGGAAAAGCCGGATATTGTGGTGCTGGCAGTGGCCGGCCCGGTGGTGAACAACCGCTGCCGCCTCACCAACCTGCCCTGGGACATCCTGCCTGAGACCCTGGAGAAGGAATTCGGTATTGCCAACGTGTATCTGATCAATGATCTGGCTGCCACAGCTCACAGTATGCCCTTTCTTCCCAACACGGATTTTTTCTGGCTCCAGGGCAGCAAGGTGGATGTGACCGAACCACAATGCGTTATCAGCGCCGGCACCGGGCTGGGGGAAGCAACCCTGGTATATGCACGGGATCAGCGTCGCTATGTGGTGGTGCCGGGAGAAGGCGGCCACAAGAATTTTGCCCCGTCCAATGAAGAGGAAATGGCGCTGCTGACCTACTACCTCAGAAAAGGGGGGCCGGTCAGCAACGAAATGCTGATATCCGGAAAAGGTCTGCAACGCATTTACGAATTTCTTAAACAACATCCGGACTGGGAAGGCCAGGTGCCAGACATGAAGGATGCGGATAACAGCAAGAACATGAATCAACTGATCACCCAGCTTGCCTTTGAACTGCCCGACAGCATCTATGCACACACCGTCAGTATGTTTGCAAAAATGCTTATGAGTGAAGCGGGCAATCAGGCGCTGCAAAACTACAGCAATGGCGGCGTGGTGCTTGCCGGTGGCATACCCCCTGTTATCAAGGTGTTTTTGCAGGCAGAAGAAAGCCTGGCAGCGTTTCACCACAAAAGCCAGTTCAGCCAGTGGCTGAAAGGCGTACCGATACGAATCTGTCTGAACACCCATGCACCCCTCTATGGCGCGTGGGCTTTTGGGCAACAGAAACAGTCGGTGCTTCGCGGATGACAAGCACCGACAAGGCTTCCAATACCGGGAAAACTCCGGTCATCGAGAAAGCCCCTATTGTCAGCCCTCCCCTTATCAGAGTCGCACTGCAAAGCCATCTGCCTTACGATTCCTGGCCTGAGGCCGCCCATATCGTGCCCCTGCTGCAGGACATTGAAGCCCGGTATTTCCAGGGAAATCTGCAACGTAAGGATCTGTTGCAACTGCTGATTCGCCTGCAGCAGCAATTCGGCTGGATTCACGGTGAGGCAATAAACTGGTGTGTAGCACGACTGGCGGGGGCAGAGACCATAAGTCATGCGGAAATCCATGGCATCATTGATTTTTACAGTTTCCTTGAGCGGCGCCCGTGCCCACCCTACCACCTTTATCTTAGCACCAATGTAACGGACAGTTTTTCCGGCCAGGCCGACAACCTGGCATTTTTTCAGAAACTCCAGCAGCGCCACCCGGCACGGTTCAGGGTAACCACCTCCTCCTGTACCGGCCTGTGCGATCAGGGCCCGGCGGGGTTACTCAATGGTTATCCGGTCCCTGCGATAGATCCCGGAATGCGTCAGACCATACAGCGCCTTATAGAAGGGGACATCAATGTTAATGAGTTCAGAACGCACTGCAGAACCCCGGTAAGCCGGATCCGGCAAACAGCGGATCTGCTGCAGTGCAGCCTTAAGCCCGGTGTTGCCATTGCCCGGGTGTTGCAGAAAAGTCCCCTCGCATTTCTGGAAGAACTCACTCAGTCGCAGTTACGGGGCCGGGGTGGCGCCGGATTTTCCACAGCTATCAAGTGGGCCGGGTGCCGGCAAGCAGCCAGCAAAGACAAGGTAATAGTCTGCAACGCCGACGAAGGCGAACCAGGCACCTTTAAAGACCGCGTATTGCTGCAGGATCACCTGGAACAGGTGATCGAAGGAATG
The DNA here is from genome assembly GCA_033722575.1 of Ketobacteraceae bacterium. Classification (GTDB taxonomy): domain Bacteria; phylum Pseudomonadota; class Gammaproteobacteria; order Pseudomonadales; family Ketobacteraceae. The sequence continues at coordinate 14,359 of JAWVYU010000037.1, forward strand.
ACCATTGCAGCCTACACAGTGGGTGCCCGCCACGGTTTTATTTATCTGCGTTACGAATACCAGTATTTGTTGCCCCACCTCGAAGCCGTTATCAAGGCCCGTTATCAACAGGGCTTACTGGGTGAAAGCATTGGTCAGAAAGCCGGTTTTGATTTTAATCTGGGGGTGCAGCTGGGTGCAGGCGCCTATATCTGTGGCGAAGAGAGCGCGCTGATTGAATCCATGGAAGGCAAACGCGGTATCCCCCGCATCAGACCACCCTTTCCCGCTGAAAAAGGATATCTGGGCTTACCTACCATCGTGAACAATGTGGAAACCTTCTGTTGTGTCACTGACATAGCGCTACGGGGAGCCAGCGCCTTTGCCAGCCAGTCCTGCGAGAATTCCACGGGCACCAAGATTCACAGTATTTCCGGGGATTGCGCCCGGCCTGGCATTTATGAACTGCCATTTGATGCCACCATCAACGAGGCTCTGAGCCTGTGTGGCGCCTCCCGCACCCAGGCTGTACAAGTGGGTGGTCCCTCCGGGAAACTGCTTTTTTCCAGGCATTTTCACCTGGCGCTGAATTTCAGCCAGGTATCTACCGGTGGCTCCTTTATGGTATTTGATGAAACCCGGGATCTGTTCGATATTGTGAAAAACTTTACCGATTTCTTTCATCACGAGAGCTGCGGGTTCTGTACTCCCTGCCGGGTGGGCTGTGGCATTCTGAGCAAGAAACTCGATAAATTTGCCCGGGCCCATGCCTCGGCCGGCGATATCGTCCAGCTGGAAGAAATGATGGAACTGATGGACGTGGCCAGTCATTGCGGACTGGGGCAAACCGCCGCGCACCCGGTAAGGTACCTTTTGCAGGAAAAGCCGGACTTTTTCAGCCGGCGCGCCCTTTCGGATAAATTACTGAAAATCGACATTGCCGAACATACCAGTCAGGCAAGGCGTATCATGGCAGCCGGCCAGCCATCCCAACAGCGCGCAAATATCAGGGAAACTCACATCGATGAAGAATAATGATACACCCGGCTTTATGCTGGATGGCGCACCCGTTTCCTTTCAGTCCGGCGATACCATTATGACGGCAGCCACCCGCGCCGGTGCCTATATCCCACACCTGTGCCATCACCAGGATCTGTCACCCCACGGCAGCTGCCGGGTCTGTCTTGTCCGGGTCAACGGCAAAATACGCGCCGCCTGTATTACGGCTCCCGAGCCCGGTGCCCGGGTGGAAAACACCGCCGCGGATATTGTCCGGCTGCGCAGGCGCCTTGTTCAGATGCTGTTTGTGGAAGGCAACCATTTCTGCCCCGGCTGTGAAGTGAGTGGCCAGTGTCAGCTGCAGGGGTTAGCCTATGACCTTGGCATGCTGGACAGTCACTTCGATCATTTTTACCCGGGCCGGGAAATCGACTGCAGCCATCCGGATATTGTACTGGACCGTGACCGCTGCATTAACTGCGCCCTCTGTGTCAGAGCCAGCGACGAAGCCGACGGCAAACAGGTTTTCTCTTTGGGGGGCCGCGGGCAGCAAACCCGGCTTCAGGCAAACAGCGCTTCCGGCAGGCTGGCCGATACCGCAGTCGCCATTACAGATAAGTCACAGCAGGTTTGCCCGGTAGGCGCGCTGTTGCCTAAGACCGGGCATTACCGGCATATCAGTGGCGAGCGAGTCTATGATCAGCAGCCCATTCATATTGCCGGCCATGTCAGGCCGGATATGGGGGAAGATCCATGAGCACGCCCGCGTCACCCACAGGGGAAAAAATCAAGGTGGCCACCTGTTCGCTTGCCGGATGCTTTGGTTGCCACATGTCATTCCTGGATATGGATGAAAGAATTGTCACGCTGATTGATCATGTGCGTTTTGATCGCTCTCCTCTCACGGATATTAAAAACATCAGTTCCTGCCAGGTGGGGCTGGTGGAAGGCGGTCTCTGCAACGAGGAAAACGTGCACGTACTGAAAGCATTCCGGGAAAACTGCGACATTCTGGTGGCGGTGGGCGCCTGCGCCATTAACGGCGGAGTGCCGGCCATGCGCAACCACATACCGCTGCAGGAGTGTCTGGAAACCGCCTATGTGAACGGACTGGGCGTGGTTAATCCGGGTATACCGGCGGATGACGACATTCCATCGTTACTGAATCAGGTATTGCCGGTACACGAGGCGGTGCACGTGGATTATTTTCTGCCCGGCTGCCCGCCACCGGCAGACGCCTTCTGGGAAATTCTGACGGCACTGATTGAGGGGCGGGAACCGCAACTGGACTACACGCTGAGGCATTTCGACTGATCATGAAAAAAGTGGTTATTGAACCTGTTACCCGGGTTGAAGGTCACGGTAAAGTCACGCTCCATGTGGATGACGCAGGCAGCATCCAGGAAGCCCGGCTTCACATTGTGGAGTTTCGCGGTTTTGAGCGTTTTATCGAAGGGCGCCCCTACTGGGAACTGCCACTGGTGGTACAGAGACTCTGTGGTATCTGCCCGGTCAGCCACCATCTGGCGGCGGGCAAGGCCATCGACCAGATTGCCGGTGTAACGAAACTGACACCGGCGGCTGAAAAACTGAGACGCCTCATGCATTGGGGCCAGACACTGCAATCCCATGCGCTGCATTTTTTCCACCTGGCCTCGCCGGACCTGCTATTCGGTTTTACCAGTGATGTCGAGCGTCGCAATATTGTCGGGGTGATCGAAGCGTATCCCGACCTGGCACTCCAGGGGGTCCGGCTGCGGAAATATGGCCAGGATATTATCCGCGCCATCAGCGGCAAGAAAATTCATGGTATTGCTGCCGTTCCCGGAGGCATGAACCGCAGCCTTGAAAAAGCCGAAATCACTGCCCTCAAACAGCCATTGCAGGATATCCTGCAATGGAGCCAGGATGCCGTTGACCTGGCCTGCAGGCTGTACGATCAGAATGGCGATTTCAATCAGGCATTCGCCGCTCTGGAAACCGCGTATCTGTCCCTGGTGAACAGTGAAGGTGAATGGGAAATCTATGATGGCAATATCCGCGTCAAGGAGCCGGACGGAAGTATTTTCATCGACCAGTACCCCTGCAACGATTATTTCCGGCTGATCAATGAAGAAGTCAAAAGCTGGTCCTATATGAAGTTTCCCTTCCTGGTGGATAAAGGCACCGAGAAAGGCTGGTACCGCGTAGGCCCGCTGGCAAGGGTGAATAACTGCCAGCGCTTTTCCACGCCACTGGCCGAAGCCTGCCGACAGACCTTTATTGCGCGCACCGCCCATGGCGTTTGCCATGCCACACTGGCCTATCACTGGGCGCGCATGATTGAGGTGCTGCATTGTGCGGAAGCCATTGCCGCCATCCTGGACGACCCTGATTTGATGAGCAGGGATCTGGTACAAAAAGGCGCACGGCAGGGCACCGGCATCGGAGTTATCGAGGCACCACGGGGCACCCTGTTCCACCATTACGAAGTCAACGAGAACGACCAGGTCACCATGGCCAACCTGATTGTGTCCACCACCAGTAACAACCGCGCCATGAATGAATCCATCCGGAAAGTTGCCAATGATCACCTGTCCGGCCAGGAGCTGACACCGGAGCTTCTCAATCTGGTGGAAGTGGCCATTCGCGCCTACGATCCCTGCCTGTCCTGCGCAACCCATTCAGTGGGAAAAATGCCGCTGATTCTGGAACTCACCAGCAGCAGCGGTGAACCCATTGATAAGCTTGTCCGCAACCATACCGGCGAGATCATCCGGGAAGTCCGCAGCCATGAAGCAGTCTGAATACCCGCCGGAGCCCTTCAGGTTACTCTGTTACGGTATTGGTAACCTGTGCCGCGGGGACGATGCCCAGGGGCCTTTACTGGTGCGCTGGCTGGAGCAGAAACAGGAGGATTTTCCACTATTCCGGTTGCAGCTGGAGGAACCCTTTCAGCTGCAACCGGAGGATGTTTATGATTTGAAAGATGCTGACGGCATTCTGTTTATGGATGCCGACGCTCAGCTTAGCCGGGCCATTCAACTTCAGCCTGTGACTGCCCTGCCCTGCCAGTCTGCCTTTTTTACTCACGCATTGCCTCCGGGCCACCTGCTGGCTCTTTACCGGCAGCTCATGAAAACGCCCCCGCCCCCGGCGTATCTGCTATCGCTGAGTACTAACGACATATCTCTGGGAAGTTCTCTGAGTGCGCAGGCAGAAACCAATATCAGCAGTGCCATGCGGCTGCTGAGCCGATTAATGACAACAGGTTTTGCGACCTGGGAGACGCTGCTTCAGGAAAAAACCTCAGCGGTTTTTTAAACCCATGCGCTCCAGCACCTTTTTGCGGTAAACGCCCGGAGACAAACCTTCCCAGCGCTTGAAGGCATGGTAGAAATTGGAGGTATCGGAGAACCCGAGCCGCTCCGACAGATCATCAATATCCACATTGGGATCCGCCAACTCACGGATCGCCCGGTTGTGCCGGCAGTGGTCCCGCAGCTCCGCAAAGGAACTCTCTTCCTGTTTAAGGCGTCGCTGCAGGGTTCGCGGGGTCATATTGAAATGGCTGGCCACGTCATCAAGGCCCGTGGGGCCCTTGCCAAGATTCTTGTTGATAAAGGTCACCACCTTGGCACTCAGGCTCTGCCCCTGTTCCATGCTGCGCAGCTTGTCTTCCGCCAGCGTAAGCACCCGCTGATGATATTCGGGATAGGACGTCAGAAGCGGTTCGTTCAGCTGATGACTGGGAAACACCAGTTCGTTGCGGGAATTGCCAAAGGTAACAGGCACCTGAAAAATGCGCTCGTACTCGGACACATATTCCGGTTCCGGGTGGGCAAAATGGACTTCTTCAATACTGATACGGTCGCCGGTCAGGGCCTTCCCGAGCGTCAGAATGGTAGCCGCCACTGAATCATGGTGTACGTTCAGGTACTGAAACACCACCGACGTATCCATTTCAAACCAGAGAAGCGCTTTCTGGTTTTTCACCTCCAGCCCGAACTCGGTAAACGGCGCCACCAGGTCCTTGAAGCGGAACAGCTCATCAAGGGCTTCCTGCAGGTTTTTACTGGTGGCAATCAGCTGACCCACCAGGTCCAGGCTGTGGTATTGCATGGATTCACCCAGGTGCAATCCAAAGGCGGGATCGCGGGTGGAGGAAAACGCCGCATCAAACAGCGCAAGGATTTCATCGTAGGTGAGGTAGGTACCGGTATCGCCAATAACCGAAGGGTCGATATTTGCCTTGGCAAAAATGCCTTCCACATTGATTTTATTCTTGATGGCAAGATCCAGGAAACTCGGGATCAAGGTGGCAGGCACCAACCGTTGGTTCATAAGGCAACGTTCTCGTTGTTCTTGTTTACTTCAGTCATTGCACAGCAATGAGACTCACGGTAAATATACTCAATGTTTATCAGGAACTTAAAGAACTTTCAAGTCATTCACCCATGACCACATCGATCGCCTGAGTGAACTTCTCAAAGGTCAGTGGTTTGGCAATATGCAGCGCCATACCGGCCTCACGGGCTTTTTGGCGGTGAACATCTGTGGCGTGGGCGCTCAGGGCAACAATCGGCGTCAACGGAATCTGTTGCCGCTCCTGCCAGGCATGAATCCGGGTGGCCGCAGTGTAACCGTCCATAATGGGCATCTCACAATCCATCAGAATCAGATCGTACTCAGCTCCCCCTTCGGTGACATGCTTGACCGCTTCCAGACCGTTATTCACAGTGACGGGATGTAATCCCAGTTTATCCAGGAATCCGTGAATGACCTTCAGGTTGATTTCGTTATCCTCAACCACCAGAATCCTCAGGTCCACACTCATCTGATGATCATCATCAGCAGGGGCTGATGCGTCTTCCTTACCGGCTTCGGTATCCCTGGCCGGGGAAAGCCTTTCGTTTCCGGAATACTCTATGGGCACGTCCACCGTATTATCCACCGGCGACACCAGGTTGTAGATTTCCTCATGGTCCAGGTAATCGTAATCGTCACGAATCGACACCGGCAGTGTAAACCAGAAACTGGAGCCCCGCCCTGGCTCGCTGTCCAGCGCGATTTCTCCCCCCATCAGCTCAATAAGCTGACGGCAGATCGAAAGCCCGAGCCCGGTGCTGGGACTGTCAGTATTCACCGGCTGGTGTAACTGGGTATAATCCCGGAACAACAGATCAATATCCTTCTGATCAATGCCGACCCCGGTATCTTCCACGGTAATTTTCAATACGATCTGCTGATCCCGGATCTGATCGGTCAGACCAATACGGATTTTGATATAGCCCACTTCTGTGTATTTCAGTGCATTGGAAATCAGGTTCAACAATACCTGACGCACCCGGCCACCATCGCCCTCCACCACCACCGGGGTGCCCACTTCAAAAATACACACCAGCTTCAGGCCTTTTTTTCTGGCAGCCATCTCATAAATAGCGGCGCAATCCTGCACCAGCTCCCGCAAATTGAAAGCATCAATATTCAAACGCATCTTGCCCGCTTCAATTTTCGAGTAGTCCAGAAAGTCGTTGGTCACTTCAAGCAGCGCCTGGCTGCCGTTACGAATGGCTTTGACATAACGTTTCTGTTCGGTATTCAACGGTGTACGGCCCAGCAAGTCAGCCAATCCCAGAATTCCGCTCATGGGTCCACGCACCTCATGACTGACTTTGGCAAGGAAACGTGTTTTATCAATATTCTCCCGGCGGGCTTCCAGCATCTGATACTCGGAACCCTGCTGATTGAGCTTCATTAAACGGATACTGTAGCCAAGCCCCAGCGAAAGAATCACCAGCTCCAGGCACCAGGCCAGCTTCATGCTGTAAATCGAGATGGCAGAATCCTGCAGCAACCCCAATACAGTTAACACCACCAGCATGGCAGCAAGGATAATGGGCCCCCACCCCGCCAGAAAAATCCAGGCGGGCATATACTTGTCCTTGATGCGAAGCAACCCCAGAAACAACATGTAAAACAGAAACAGCATGCCTGAAAAAACGATGATCTCCATGATCAGCCGGGTCTCAACAAACGGCAGGAGCAAGGCATACAGGCAGATCAGCGCCACCACCCCGTGAGATACCTTGTTCACCAGAGGATGGCTTTCCCGGATACGCAAAAAGGAGAGCGCAAAATACAGTGCGCCGATCTGGGCAAGACAAACAGAAACCAGCACACCGGTATCTTCCATTCCCAGGCTGGCCCAGAGGCTGGATGCCGTACCGTCCAGCCCGGAGTTGAAAAGTATGCCGCCGGCACAGTGAAGGGCGTAAAACAGATACATATTTTCCCGCAGGGCAAAAAAGATAACAGAGCTGAAAAACAACAGCCCCACGGCTATGCCATAAAACGCACCCAACAGCCACTGGGTATCATGTACCACTTCAATATAGGGATGGGTATCCGACACCGTCAGTGGCAGTACCACGTTACTGCTGCTGACGACCCGGAAAAAACAGGCAGCCGTCTGCCCGGGCTCAAGGGTCAGGGGAACCAGAAAATTGCGTACCTGAACCGGTCGGGCAGATTTCGTTACATGATCACCCAGCAGGAAATTATTCTGCCGTGACCCCAACTCGCAGTAAACATCCAGGGTATCCAGCATGGGGTAATCAACCTCCAGTACCAGATCGCGGGTCAGGTCATGCCCATTCTGCATTACCACGTAGAACCACAGCGCACTGGCGGTGAAACCCTTGTTGAGGTTGCCAAAGGAAGGTTCGAATTCGCCCCGATGCAGTGCCTGGCGGGCATCGCCGAGCCGTGCCTTCCCGCCGGGGTCTTCCCACAGGTAAACGTATTGGGTCAATGACTCGTGTTGCGCAATGGGGGGCAGCTGATAGACATTGGCCGCAAAGGAAGCGCTGGCCAGCACTCCGGTGGTGTGCCAGGGCACCATGCTCAGCAGGCAAAAACAGAAAAATCGCCAGAAATCCTTTTGTATTCTTGTCTGCTGGTACACCGGTCAGTTCCTGATAACTCTGTTGCAGGGAATTCTAGGACAATCTGGGGTCAAGATGTAGAATTGCGGCAAATAACATGGGTGAAAGGGGGCAATTGTGAGCGAAGCACTGGAAGATCTGCAAGTCCGGGTGGCCTATATGGATGATACCATCGACCAGTTGAACGACACGATCTGCCGGCAGCAGGATCAGCTGGATGCCCTTGCAAAAAAGCTGGAACGCTGCGAACAGCAACTTGAGTCACTGCTGCCTCTGCTCTATGAAAAGCCTGAGGATGAGCCACCACCACCCCACTACTGATACTCAGAACCCCAGCACTTTCTTTACGAAAGGTACGGTAATACGGCGTTGCTCGGTAAGGGAGGTCTGATCCAGGCATTCAATGATTTTCTGCAGCGATGCTGTGTCCCGGGCACTGCGCTGCATGATGAAATCTGCCACGTCGTCGTTCAGGTGAAACCCCCGCTGCTGGGCCGCCTGAGTCAGCAACTGCCGTTTGTCAGCGTCACCCAGAGGAGCCACCCGATAGGTCTCCCCTGCTGCCAGCCGGGATTTCAGATCCGGCAACCGGACGGGCACCGCCTGTGAGGATACGCCGGCGCTGAACAGCAGCGCGGTTGATTCCAGCGCCGCCCGATTGTAGAAATGGAACATGGCCTCTTCCCAT
>JAWVYU010000038.1:0-22559 GCA_033722575.1 Ketobacteraceae bacterium
CCCATTTCTGGGCGCCAGAAAGCGGGTATCGCTGGCTGACCTCTCGGCCTGGTCAAGTATAGTAATGCCACACCTTATCGGGATCCGCGCAGAGTCACCGTTTCTGAATGACCCGGAGGTTCTCGCCTGGTGTCACCGGGTACAGGAACATCTGCCTGCGAACCCGCTGGTGGTGCCGGATCACTTGCTGGCGCGCCCTCTACCCTAGATATCGCAATCTGCGGGTAGCCTGTCATAGCAGACATAATCACAGCTCTCAGTTTCGCTCTCTGGCATAATAGCTGTTCCAGGTGTCCAGAGCCGGCCGCGCATTAATGTTTTCGTCGTAAAGCCCGGTATCCTTCCACAGCTTGGCCAGATCATCCTGACCCAGCTCGTTCTGCCACAACACGTCATAATCCACCATCGTGAACCAGATAACGAACACCATTTCCAGCTCATTCGCAACCGCAAGAAGCTCATTCACATAGTCCTGCTGTTTACTCAGATTACTTTCCGCGGAATACCCAAAACTGCTAATTTCCAGATTCTCTGCAATCCAGCCGGTTTCATTAATAGCCACCGGCTTGTTACTGGCTAATTCTGTTATCTGTTGCAGCCATTCCTCCGGCAGGTTGGCAGGGTCTCCCCTCTCGCTGTGTTCGAAAAAAGCATAGGGATACGCACTCACACCCACCATATCCACATACGGAAGAATGCTTGGGAAACCGGCTGCGATAGCCACGGCCTCTGCTGAACCTGGAGTTTTCAACGCAATGGACACCAGCAGCGGCAAATCCGGATGTTCGCGTTTTACCGCTTCATAAACGCGCTGAGAAAAAGTGACAAATTCGCTATATTTGATGACATCGTTAAGAATGAGTTCACTGATTTCCGGTGCATAATTAAAATAATCAGGTTCAAAGCGTTCGATCATGCGCAACGCAAAATCAACATAGGCTTCCGCCACTTCAGGGTCGGAAAAACTGCGGGTGTCCCAGGGTGGAGTCCTTGGCTCCGTACCGGCTTCACCCCAATTGGCGGCCAGATCATCCCGGGCCGTATTCAGCGAATCGATTGATAGCACGATCTTCTTTTGGGAACCTGTCAGGCTTATCCTTGTGGCAAGTTCATCTTCCACATGCCCAGGGAGTGCAGAACCCTCGTAGGCTTCCTGCCAGGGTATGCCTACCATCAGGTGGTGAGAAACAATATCTCCGCTGGCCTGTATCAGTGAGTAAGTATTGTTAATGGCAGATTGCGTAGCCTCATAAGGCCAGGGGGTGAAGCCCATGTAAAACGAACGCGTACCCCTGGATATTTCTCTATTATCGCTATTACCGCTGCTCCCGCCACAGCCCGCAAACAGAAGCAACAGACCCACACAGACAAGGCGAAACATCCCTGCAACAGGCCTGGTCTGGCTGCCGGCAGGCTGCTTTGGCAGACCCCGCACCCGTCCGTGATGCCTGCCAAAAGCATGGGCCACTGCATGTTTGATTAACCCGGCAACCTTCAGGCCGATGCGATCAGTCATTTTAATATTTCCTGCATTTTGCGAACACCGGGTTCAGCCGTCAGAGTGCGCCGTTATAAGTTTTGATGATCTGTTGATAGGCATCGGTGGTTTTGAACTTTTTAAGCTCTTCAGCAAAGCGAGTGGCCAGTTCTTCGTAACCCGGCTTCTTCGCAAAAGCCAGATAATTACCACCCTGGCAATATTCTGTGTCTGCCACAATACTCAACTTATCAGACAGGCCCATGGCACGTGCTTTATACATGCCTACCAACTCAACTTCCACAGCCAGATCAATCCGGCCCAGCGCGAGCATACTGAGAAGCTGTTCCAGAGTGGGAACCCTGGTGGCGTTTTTGATTAGCCGTGAATCATCCAGTTCCTCACAATAGTGGTACCCCAGCATGGCGCCCACGTCCAGGTTTTCCGGGTTATCGATATTCACAGAGCGGATGTCTGACCCGGCTTTTTTGAAAAATACCGTCACTCCCTCGGAAACCGGCTCCTCCGGGTAGTGAAGAAAGGCCTTTCTTTCTTCAGTGACCGATATGGCTAGTATTGCGTCTGCCTGCAGTGACTTGACCTGATTGATACAGCGCTTCCAGGGAAGCAGGCGAATGTTGGCGTTTATCCCCATCTTCCTGAAAACTTCCCGAACTATATCAACATCCGAGCCAACCACCCGATTATCCTTTTCGAAAGCGTAAGGGGCCCAGGAGTCGGTCACAATATCAATGGTTTGACCGGCACATGCAAGCTGCACCAATGCCATCAGGCTCACGAATAGTATTAGTCGCATTCGACCTGCCGTCATTCAGAATTACCTTCCCGGTTTTATAACAGAGCCAGAATATATCAGAGCTCTACGCTTATAGACACTCACAGGCGACAACGCCGAGGCTGCTGTTGGGGGATGGCCGCCCTGTATACGAAGCAAGCTGTTTTTACTCGTCTCTCACGGTGATCTCACCCTTGAAAATGGGATCGACGCCGCGGTGTTCAGCAGGAAATATCTGAGTAGATAAATCGGTTCCATACAGACCCGGAATAAATATCTGCTTGATATCTCCCGGCGGAAAAAACATCGTACCCTCACTTTCTATGGGCCTGCCTGCTCCTATCAACGCTCGCGTTGGCTGCTTGAGCAGGCCCCGCACGAGGATATTGCTCTTGCCAAAGGCGTGGGCCACTGCATTCTTTATTCGTCCGGATACCGTCAGGCTGATGCTGTTGAATTCGGCAAAGGCCATCAGGCTTTTCAGAGTCTGGTAATCCATCCACCAGGGGGAACTGAAAGCGGCGGTCAGCTCTTCGATGCTGGGGGACACCGGATCGTTGGCATGACCAATCCGGTAATAATAATGCCCGACATGAAGCTTGTCCGGCTCCGGCCGCAGCATGCCTTTTCGTGCATACTTCAACTGCTCTTCGTACAGCGGTGGTTGAAAATACTGGTAATTGATCTCCATCCCTGTGTCTCCGTTCGCTGCGTTTTACGCCTGTGAGTCTCCCTGAACATGCTAACCGAAGATGCCAACGCTTTCCAAACATTGGGACCTGACGCTGGATTCCGGCAATCGGGCTAATCGCCGGGAAGCAGAAAGCTGCTGGATGCAGTCACCGGCCGGGTACCATCCCAGAGCACCAGTCTCAGCTTCTGCGTTGGCTTGTAGCCGGGGTACCACCGGATCAGATAGCGGTTTTGCTCATAGCGAATTTCAAACTCGCAGCCATTGTTATCCGCCACTACCCCCTGTGAATTTCTCAGAGGGAACCATTCACCGGCGGCGACCTCCTCCTCAACAGACACCAACCGGCCACTCCAGGCCAGGCGCCAGGGCTCAGCCCACTCAAAGGCAGCCTCACAGTAGGGTTCTGTGGGCCGGTGATGCCAACTCGGCTGCGCCAGCCAGCGCACCGGTGGCCTTTGGCCCGCGTTATCACAATCACGCTTCTGGTAGGGCCTGCACTGCATCCGATAGGGCCATACCTCAGGCACATCGAATACATTATGGTTATCCAGGGTATCGGCCATAAGGCGCTGGCAATGCCGGGCGATAAACCGGTTCGTTTCAGGCCCGTAAAGGGTATGTCCGCCTTCGTAATACTGCTTTTCATATTCGGCTGCAGTGGTGCTATAGCCGGTATAGCCGTTTGTCAGACTGGCGACGCATACCTGGTGCGTACCATGGCCATGTTGTTTCAGTGCTACGCGCACTGCCGCAGCGATCTCCTCGCCGGCTTTTACTGTTACCTCGAAAGGCACGCCTACCAATACCAGGTTTCCCAATTGCGCTGTCTGAAATAGAATCCGATGGGGAAAATCCGCTTTGGGGAGAAACAGCCTCTGAAGATCGCCCGCCACTTTCCGTTTGCGTCCATGCTCGGCATCCACTGAAAACAGGCGCGCACTTCCCAGCCCATGCCTGAATAGCGGCAGGTGATACAGCACCGGCGTGGAATGCTCAAAAGCACCAGCCGTCAGTGCCGTACCCAGCATGGGCCGGGACGCAATGGTAATGCCGTCAATCTCTGGCTGGTTATAAAAGTCGACATGGCGCAGGCCCGCCTGCACCCGATAGTCGGTGGTCAGCCGATCTTCCAGGTCCCTGAAAAGCAGCGCTGCCTCCCGCGCAATGGCACTGCCAATCCGTTGTGCTTCCGGAAACCCGATATCCTTGTGTTTAACATCGGGCGCTATATCGCCGTGTGTACCCTGGCTTGGTCCGTGAATGGGCTTCCAGGGGGGCTCGTAGGTCTGCGTTATCCAATCTTCCAGCTCGCCGGAAACATAAGACCAGCTGTCGGCACTGAACACATCGTTGGATGCGGGTATGCATGTGCCGTGTATGGAAAAATTGGAAAATGCACCAGCGGGGTAAAAGTTGCCGTCGTCGGCTTGCAGATCGAAGCGAACAAGATGCAGATCGGGATTAACGGCCTGATACTTCAAACCCGGATGCCGCGGATTACCGGTGGCGTCTCTGTTGTTCAGATAAGGCACTATCGAACGGTTCCGGGTGACACCTGTGACTTGTGTCACGCCGCTGGCAATGCGCGCGGGGCGCTGCTGCTGATAGGCCTGTATCACTGCATCGGCTACTTTATGGCAAATCTGCTGGAACAGTTCCCAATCCAGTCCCGGTTTATGGGACGCAAACCGGTTGTAGAAATTGCTTTCCAGAAGCTGACCCGGGCCGGAATGGGTGTGGGTGCAGGTGAGCATGAGGTTGCCGGGATTAATGTCCGTGTGGGGCGCGACCAGTTCCGCCACGCGATTGCGGATGAGTGCGGACCCCGCGTGCAGGTCCGCCTGCAACAGACAAAAGCTTTCACCACTGGCTGGCCGGATGTAGAACACCCTGGCTTTTAGCCGCCCGCGAAATCCCACGGCCGTCTGGGACATGGCAGAATACCCACCCTTGGGAACCCCGGGAAACGGTGTGATATCAACCTCACTCAGACCGGCCCTGAGCTCGCCTGTTTGCTGGGGTTTTCCCGCAGGTGAAAAATGAATGTCGAAGCACTGTTCCCAGCCTTTTTCACTCAGGGCGCTTTTCAGCTTGCTGCCTAACGCTGTTAGCGTAAAGGCCGGTTTTGGGGGCGGCGCGGGCATACTCCAGGCTCTCTTCGTTGACGGCTAAACATCTGGTTTACCCAATCTAGAAAAACCCGGCGTTCCGCACAATGACTTATTCGGTCACCGATTGACCTTTGCTGCACCCGATAAGGCTGCGCTGATAGATTTCCAGGTACTGTGCTGCACTGGCGGACCAGCTGAAGTCCCTGCTCATGGCGTTCTGTTGTGCCATGCGCCATTGTTTTTTCCTGCGGTACCCTGCGCAGGCCTCACGGATGGTGGCGGTGAGCTCATCGGCTGATGCCCGCTGAAAAACAAAGCCGTTACCACCCTCCGCAGCCGGCACTGTTAACAGATCCGTTACCGTATCCGCCAGCCCGCCGGTGGCCCGCACCAGGGGCAATGTGCCATAGCGCAGACTGTAGATCTGATTCAGCCCGCAGGGTTCAAACCGTGACGCCATCACAAACACATCGGCGGAAGCCTCAATCCGGTGAGCCAGCGCCTCGTTATACCCCTGGGTGAAACAGATTTTCTCCGGGTGAGTGCGGGCAAGTATTTTCAAAGCCTCTTCAAATTCGTCATCACCACTTCCCAGGATCATCCACTGGATTTTTTCATCCAGGGTTTTCTGGATAGCCTGCAACACCAGATCAATCCCCTTCTGCTGGACCAGCCGGCTCACAATACCGAACAGAGGCGTTCCTTTGGTGAGCTTCAGGCCAAAATGACGCTGGGCATCCAGCTTGTTCTTGATCTTTTCATCAAGGCTGTCGATATCGTAATGAAATTTTACGTAGGGATCGTTTTCCGGATTCCAGGTGCTGTAATCCGCCCCGTTCAGCACACCTGTCAGCTTGGCGGCGTGATGCTGTAACAACCCTTCCATGCCGAAACCGAATTCACGGGTCAGGATTTCCTCCGCATAGGTGGGACTGACAGTGGTAACCTGATCAGCAAATACCACCCCGGCTTTCAGAAAGGAAATATTGTTGTAATATTCAACGCCCTCTATGGACCACCAGGACTCCGGAAGCATCAGGGAGTCAAACACCTGGCGGGAAAAGTTGCCCTGATAGGCCAGGTTATGAATGGTGAATACCGATGCCGGGCGCTCGTTACTTAAAGATAACAGCGCCGGCACCAGCCCGGTTTGCCAGTCGTTGCAATGCACGACATCCGGCAGCCACTCTGTGTGAGTTCTGCCCAGCGCCAGCTCGGCCACCACCCGACTGAATACCGCAAACCTGCGGGCATTGTCCGGCCACTCCTGCTTTGAGGTGTCCACATAAAGCCCGCCTTCGCGGTAAAAAAGCTCCGGACAATCCACCACCCACAGGGGCAGTTTTGTGGCTGGCAGTGTGGCCTGTAAAACCCGGGTTCCATCAGGAATCATGAACCCTTTTATATTGGCAACTACCCGAGAATTTTCTATCGCTTCAAGCACATCCGGATAGCCCGGCATCACGATCCTGATATCTGCCCCGGCGCCTTGCAATGCCTGTGGCAGGCTGTTGGAAACATCCCCCAGACCACCGGTTTTTACCAGTGGGTACACCTCGCTGGTAGCAAACAGCACCCGCATTCGCTTGTTGCCTCTTTATTGTTTTATTTTGCGTTTCAGAAATATACCGGCCAGCGGTGGCAGTGTCACTGAAATATGATGGGGCTGCCGTTGCCACACCTCTGCTACCGATGGAATATCCGTGCCATTGGAGACATTGCTGCCACCATAATACACCGAGTCGGTATTCAGAATTTCCTGGTAGGTTCCCGGCTCGGGAACACCCACCCGGTAACCGGAGCGCACTACAGGGGTGAAGTTGAACACCATGATCAGATAGCTGTCGCCATCCGTGCGGTAAAAGCTTATAACGGATTGCTCGCTGTCCTGGCAATCAATCCAGCTGAACCCACGATTTTCGAAATCATAACGATGCAGGGATACTTCCTTGCGGTAAAGCTGGTTCAGATCCTTCATCAGCGTCTGAACACCACGCTGAAAATCATATTGCAGTAATTCCCAGTGCAGTTCCCGCGCCTCATTCCATTCCTCTCCCTGACCAAATTCACTGCCCATAAATAACAGCTTTTTGCCGGGATGTGCATATTGATAGGCATAAAGCAGCCGCAGATTCGCAAATTTCTGCCAGCTGTCACCGGGCATTTTGTTCAGCATGGATCCCTTGCCGTGCACCACCTCGTCATGAGACAGGGGCAGCACAAAGTTCTCGGAAAATGCATACAACAGACTGAAGGTCAGTTTGTTGTGGTGGTATTTGCGATGTATCGGATCTTCGTGGAAGTAGCTGAGGGTGTCATTCATCCAGCCCATGTTCCATTTCATGGTAAAGCCCAGCCCCCCAAGATATACCGGACGGGAAACCTGCGGCCAGGCGGTGGATTCTTCCGCAATCATCATACCGCCCGGAAACTGCTCGTGAATCACGGTGTTCAGGTGCTTGAGAAAATCGATGGCATCCAGGTTTTCATTACCCCCATAAGGATTGGGCAGCCACTCCCCCTCGGATTTGGAATAATCCAGATAGAGCATGGAGGCAACCGCATCCACACGCAGCCCATCAATATGGAATTCATCCATCCAGAAACAGGCACTGGAGACCAGAAAATTCCGCACTTCCTGACGCCCGTAGTTGAAAATCAGGGTACCCCAGTCCTTGTGCTCACCCATTCGGGGGTCTTCATGCTCATAGAGGGCGGTGCCATCAAAACGTGCCAGTCCGTGGGCATCCTTCGGAAAGTGGGCCGGCACCCAATCCAGCAGTACGCCAATACCGGCCTCGTGAAACAGGTTAACGAAATACTTGAAATCATTCGGGTCGCCAAAGCGGCTGGTGGGGGCAAAATAGCCTGTAACCTGATAGCCCCAGGAGCCATCATAGGGGTATTCCGTCATAGGGAGCAGCTGGATATGAGTGAACCCCATTTCCTGCACGTACTCCAGCAATTGCGGGCCCACTTCGCGATAACCCATAAAATCGCCGTTATCTTTGCGGCGCCAGCTGCCAAGGTGCACCTCATACACAGAAATCGGACTGTTGAGCCAGTGCTGATGCCGGCGTGCTTCCATCCACTGGTGATCATTCCATTCGAACGGCTCCCGGTGCCAGATCACACTGGCATTGTTTGGCCTGACTTCCTGATAGAAGCCATAAGGATCCGTCTTGACCAGAATCTCGCCCGTGTTACGGTTGCGGATTTCGTACTTGTACAGCTGCCGGTGTTCAAGCCCGGGTATAAACAGCTCCCACACACCGGATTCACCACGGGACCGCATGGGGTGGATTCTGCCGTCCCATTGATTGAAGCTGCCCACCACGCTGACGCGCTCGGCGTTCGGTGCCCATACGGCAAACCGGACACCCTCTACCCCTTCGTGCTCACATCGGTGGGATCCCAGCAGGTTGTGGGCCTGGCGACAGTCGTGCTGGCCAAGCCGCCGCAGGTCTTCGTCGCCCAGCATCGGGAAGAACGTCCAGGGCTCAATGCTCCAGTTTGGCGCATGGGGATCCGCTGCAGTTTCCGGGTGGTACGGCAAACGCCCTGCATCTCCTTCCCAGAGGAACAGCCCCCTGTCATCCACCTTTTGCATTTGCTCGATCTGATCATCGAGCAGACGAACAAACAGCGTCTCTTTGTTTGGATGGTAAGCTGTTAAGTTTGCGCAGGTTTTTCCCTCTTTCTGCCACTCTCTCCGACCCAGAATGGCAAAAGGGTCATGGTGCCTGGCCGACACCAGACGTTCTACATCTGCGGAAGCGGCATGGTTATTGCCCGGTTTTCCTTTGGCTTTCACTGGACTGTACTCAGATGCGACGGGTGCGTGATCGGTCATGATACATCCTTTTCATATCTGATGTTCATAAGCACAGAATGGACACTTATAAAGCGGGTTGCAATTAAAACCGGTTAGTCTCCACGGTTTGCGAGTCCGGGACTCTACAGATATAGTGTCTAATAAAATAGTGATTGATCCAAATCAATCATGATGAAAGATAAGAGATATAGCATGGCTACGCAATGTCCGGGCAACCTTGCGGAACCAAGTCTCAAACATTGTCTGTTTTCGTAAGTCAGTACGAAAATCCGGTTTCATAACATAACGACATTTGGTGTGAACAATGAAAGGACCGTTTTCCCTGCACCCGAAAAGCATCATTCGTGATACCTTCGCCCTGATACTCGCAGGCGGAAGTGGCAGTCGGCTGCGCTCACTGACCAAATGGCATGCCAAGCCCTCAATCCCCTTTGGGGGCAAGTTCCGGACCATCGACTTTCCCCTCTCGAATTGTATCAATTCCGATATCCGGCGCATTGGCATACTGACCCAGTACAAATCCCATTCCCTGAATTCCCATATTCAGAAAGGCTGGAGCTTTCTTCGTCCCGAGCTGGGAGAGTTTATTGATCTGATTCCCGCCCAGCAACGCGTCAAGGATTCCTGGTATCAGGGAACCGCGGACGCCATTTTCCAGAACATTGATATTATCCGGGAAGTGGATCCGGCATTTGTACTGGTTCTGGCCGGCGACCACATTTACAAAATGGACTACTCCCTCATGATTCAACATCATATCGATACTGATGCGGACATGACCGTAGGGTGCATTGAAGTTCCGCTGGATGAGGCAAGGGAATTCGGCGTCATGTCCATTGATACCGACTGCAAGATTCAGAAGTTCAGCGAGAAACCCGCTAATCCGGACAGCTTGCCCAACAACCCGGAGCTGGCTTTGGCATCCATGGGCATCTATGTGTTCAGCACCGAATTTCTCTACAATTGCCTGGAGACCGATGCCGACATCAGCAATTCACATCATGATTTTGGCAAGGATATTATCCCTCGCTCACTCAGAGCTGGCGCCAGAATATTCGCCTACCCATTCCGGGACCCGGAGACCAGCGACCCGGGCTACTGGCGTGACGTGGGAACCATAGACGCCTACTACGAAGCCAACATGGAGTTATTGGCGGTGACGCCGGACCTGAACCTTTATGATGAAACCTGGCCCATCTGGACGTACCAGTCGCAGCTGCCACCGGCAAAATTCGTATTTGATGACAACGACCGGCGCGGCATTGCCATTGATTCACTGGTTTCCGGGGGATGCATTGTCTCCGGTAGCGTGGCACGGCGTTGTCTGTTATCCAATAACGTGAGAATTCACAGCTACAGCCAGCTGCAGGATTCAGTCATTCTGCCCAACTCATCTGTGGGACGTCATTGCCGACTGAAGAAAGTTATCATAGACCAGCACTGCAATATTCCCGAGGGCATGGAGATTGGCTACGACCATGAGAAAGACGCCGAGCATTTTTATGTCTCCCCCAAAGGGGTTGTGCTAGTCTCTCCTGACATGTTGCGTAGTCTGACGTCCAGGCAACGCGAAGTCGCCGAGGCATAGTGCAACGCACAACACTTTCGTGCATAGTGCGCAAACCTGAATAGCGCGTACAGCCAGATTCATGAGGAAGGCTTTCATTGGGGAGTGAATTGCTGCAAGAAAGGACATCGGGGATACTGCTGCATCTCAGCTCCCTGCCTGGCCCCTATGAAACCGGTATTATCGACAATAACGCCTACCGGTTCGTGGACTTTCTTCATCACTGCCGGTTCAGGGTATGGCAATTACTGCCTTTATGCCCCGTCACCGGGGACCGCTCTCCCTATAACAGCCCTTCGGCCTTTGCCGGAAACCCGGAATTCATCAGCATACATCAACTCTACCGGGATTTTTTCCAGAAAGACCACGTAGGCGAACCCACAACGCCAGCAGAAAAGAAGGAAAGCCTTAAAGCGGCATTCAATGAATTCAGGTCGCTTCAGAATGAGCAACTTAAGGGCGCTTACAGGGAATTTGTCGAGTCCCAACGAGGCTGGCTTGAAGGTTTTGCCCTGTTCACCCTGATCCAGAATCACTTTGAGCAGAAGCACTGGAACAACTGGCCTATGGGATTCAGGGAAAAAGAGCCCCGCCAATGTCAGGCGCTTCGGGAAAAATGTCAGGACCAATATGATCTGATATTGTTTCAGCAGTTCGCGTTTTTTTATCAGTGGCAGCAACTGAAGGCATACGCCAACAGCAAAGGTATTGCGATTATTGGCGACATTCCCATCTTCGTTTCCGATAACAGCTCGGATGTGTGGAGCGCCCAGAATGAATTCAAGCTGGATGAGCATGGGTTTGCTACCGTGGTCGCCGGCGTCCCACCAGACTATTTTTCCGCAACCGGTCAGCGCTGGGGTAACCCGCTCTACGAATGGAAGACCATGAAAGCCAACGGATTTCGCTGGTGGCTGCAACGCATGTCCCATGCCCTGGAAATGTACGACATTGTGCGCATAGATCACTTTCGTGGCCTGGCGGCCAGCTGGGAAATTCCAGCCCATGAAAGCACCGCCATGAACGGCAAGTGGGTGGAAACCCCGGGCCGTGAGTTGCTGCAAACTTTCGCCGACAAACTGGGGCAGCTGCCGATTATCGCCGAAGATCTGGGCATTATTACCGAAGATGTCGAGGCATTACGGGATGACTTCGGATTACCCGGCATGAAAATACTGCAGTTCGCGTTCGACAGCGACGCCCAGAACCCCTACCTGCCCCATAATCACATTGAGAACTGTGTGCTCTATACCGGCACCCATGACAACGACACCACGCTGGGCTGGGCAAAATCCATGCCTCCGGCCACTCGTGACCGCGTCAATCAATACCTGGCCTGGCCTGGCGAACAAATGCCCTGGCCACTGATCAAGTGCGCATTATCATCGGTTGCCAGGCTCGCAATCCTTCCCATGCAGGATGTACTGATACTGGATTCCCAGCACCGCATGAACACGCCGGGAACCACAGAGGGCAACTGGAGGTGGCGTTTTCAGTGGCACCAGGTCAGTCATGATCTGTCAGCCTACCTGACCCGCCTGAATGAGCTCTACCTGAGAGCCTGATTCTTTCTGAAAGCCTGACACCCTTACAGCCACTTCATGAAGCCGGTTTCAAAACGCTGCCCCAGCAGATCATGGTGCGGATATACCCGTATCATATAGCATTGCTTTCCGGAATCCGTCAGCGCCATGGACAGTGTGTAAAGCGCCCTGCCGTCGTCCATCGTTTCCACAAAGTGAAGTGAAGCGCAATCATGGCGGTCGAACTCACCCTCGGTAAGCACCCGCCCCATTAACATGTCTACTGCCACGTCCTGGGGCTCCAGGCCCGCCAGGTCAATAGCCAGCTGCAAGTGAAAAGTCTGATCCCGGTATATCTGTTCAACCGGTTCATCCAGACGCTCAATGGTAACATTGTGCCAGACTTCGCGAACCTTCTGTTTCCACGCCGCCAGTTCCCTGACATTGTTAAAGTCCTCGTCTTGCAGTTTGCGGCCAAGCTCTGCAGCCGGTTGATAAAAGTCGTTAACATAGTCCGACATCATGCGCTGAGCGTTGAAGCGGGGAATCAGCGAGGCCATGGCGTTTTTGCAACGTTCTATCCACCCGGCTGAGTAACCCTGACCGTCTCTTTCGTAATAGAGGGGAATCGCTTCGTTTTCCAGCACATCCAGTATCTCCCGGGCCTCTTCCTGATCGCGGAATTCAGGGCTGTACTGCTCTCCGTGGGGCGTTATCGCCCAACCGTTTTCACCGTTATAGCCCTCATCCCACCAGCCATCCAGCACGCTCAGATTCAGCACGCCGTTTATCCCTGCTTTCTGGCCTGATGTACCACTGGCTTCCAGCGGATAGGCAGGATTATTCAGCCACACATCTACCCCGGTCACAAGCTTGCGGGCCAGGGCAATATCAAAATTCTCCAGCAGGATGATTTTTCCCTGAAACTCCGGCATCAGCGAATAATGCCAGATTTTGCGGATAAGGTCCTGGCCTGGCTGATCGTGGGGATGAGCCTTTCCGGCAAAAATCATCACAATGGGTTTATCATCGTCACCCAGAATCCGCCGTATGCGGTCTATATCAGAAAATATCAGGGTGGCACGCTTGTAGGTGGCAAAGCGGCGCGCAAAGCCGATGGTAAAAATATCCGTCAGCCGGGGATTAAGAAAACGGGTCATGCGGCGAATCTGGGATTCACTGAAACCGTTACGCCGATACTGGTCAGTGGCTTTCTCGCAGACGGTTTCCAGCATTTTCGTTTTCAGGGATTTCCGGATACTCCAGAAACTGTGATTGGGAATATTTCTGATCTGTCGCCAGTACTTTTTATTCAGCAGCTCGAAACGCCAGCGGCCGCCAAACGTCAGATCAAAATGGTTGGCCCACTCGCTGGCCAGAAAGGTGGGCACATGCACACCATTGGTGACGTACCGTATGGGGTTTTCAGCAGGCAGGATATCCGGCCAGATGTAGCGCTCCATTTCCGATGCCACCCCGCCGTGAATGCGGCTTACCCCATTATGAAAACGGGAACCCCGCAGGGCCAGCGCAGTCATGTTAAACCCATGAGGATTCGCGGGGCTGTCACCCAGCTCCAGAAAGCGGCCCATATCCACGTTCAGTTCGTGCACGAACTCTGAAAAATAATGACGAATCAGATCATGAGAAAAAATATCATGGCCAGCCGGTACCGGCGTATGGGTAGTAAAGACGGTGTTCGCGGCAACGGCTTCCAGCGCGCTTTCAAAGTCCAGGCCCTGGGCTACATACTCCCGGCACCGCTCTATGATCTGAAAAGCGGCATGGCCCTCATTGATATGCCATACGGTAGGTTCCAGGCCCAGCTTGCGTTTTACCCGCACACCGCCAATTCCCAGAATCATCTCCTGCAGCAGGCGATTGGTGCTGTCGCCACCGTACAGCTGATAGGTAATCCGGCGATCGTCCTCACTGTTGGACTCAATATCGCTGTCCATCAGGTAAAGGCGTATATGGCCGACTTCTGCCACCCACACCCGAAGGTGAATCTTGCGGCCCGGCACCTCAATCGCCACTTCCACCTGTTGACCCTGATCATCCAGTACCCGGCTGATAGGCAGGTCACTGAACTGGGATGGAGTGTAAACCGCCAGCTGGTTACCATGGCCATCGATACGCTGATTAAAATATCCCTGCCGGTACAGCATGCCCACCGCCACAAAGGGCAACCCCATGTCGCTGGCCGCTTTGCAGTGATCGCCCGCCAGAATTCCCAACCCCCCTGAATAAATGGGAAAGCTTTCATGAAGGCCAAACTCTGCACAGGAGTAGGACACCAGCTCATCGCCGTTTTTCACAAAGTCTTCAATGCCCTTGTGAATCACACCTTTAAGGTAACTGTCATAAATCGCGATAACACGCTGAAAATCCTGCATATACACCGGATCTTTCGCAGCCGTCTCGAGTTTGCGCTGGTCAATCTGACGTAAAAAAAGCTTGGGATTATGGTTGGTTTCATCCCACAGCGCCCGATCCAGCCGGAAAAACAACCCGCGAATCTGCCGATCCCAGCTGTAGACCAGGTTATTGGCCAGTTCTTCAATACGGGAAAGCTCTGCAGGAATCTTGGGCTGAACTTCAATGGAGAAACGTGTACCTGGCATGCCTGTGGTCCTTATCAGTGTGTTACACCGGGCTAACCGATATGGATGAGAATAACAGATCAAGATAGCAAGGTTCATTATAGAACCTTACCGGTGTGATTAACCAGACATTAGCCGGGTATCAGCAAAAGAGCCTGTGACCGCCACAACTGATCAAACAGCAACCAGCCTGCCAGGCCATGACTGCAGCGCTTTGCCCTGACGAGGTGCACTACTTTCTTTTGATATCCAGCTGATAAACATCCAGCCGGCGGTCCCTTAGATTGGTGACCGTACCTTCGCTGTTCAGTCGCTTGAGTTTTTCCAGGTCCACATCGGCGAACAGCATCATTTCCGTATTGGTGGTGGCTTCGGCAATGATGGAATCATGGGGAAAATACACGTCAGAGGGTGAGAATACGGCGGATTGTGCATACTGGATGTCGACATTATCCACCCGCGGCAAATTGCCAACGCTGCCGGCAATGGCCACATAGCATTCGTTTTCTATTGCCCGTGCCTGAGAACAAAGCCGCACTCTCATGTAACCGTTTTTGGTGTCGGTCCAGAACGGCACAAAGAGTATCTGCACTTTGTGCTGAGCCATTATGCGGCCCAGTTCAGGAAACTCGGAATCATAGCAGATCAGAACCCCTACCCGCCCCGCGTCAGTTTCAAACACGTTAACTGTGTCACCCCCATCAATCACCCAGTCACGCTTTTCATGGGGTGTTATATGGACCTTGTATTGGGTATCCACCCGGCCGTCCCGGTGCAACAGGTAAGCGACATTATAAAGTCGTTTGCCTTCCAGCACCGGCATACTGCCCGCTACGATGTTGATATTATAGGTAACGGCAACATGCGAGAAATGGTTGACTATGGATTCGGTAAAACTGGACAGGAAACGGATATCATCCACCGAGTTTTCGTTGCGGGACAACCCCATCAACGGGGCACTGAAGAACTCGGGAAACAGTGCGAAATCAGACTGATAAGCTGAAAGGGACTCAATAAAAAACTCTGCCTGCTTCAGCAAATCCTCGAGGGAGTGAACCGTGCGCATCTGCCACTGGACAATACCAATACGCACAATGGTTTTTTCTGTTTCGTGAATGGACCCCGGTTTATCCTCATAAAAGATATTGTCCCATTCCAGAAGAGTCGCGTAACCATGGGACTTTTTGTCTTCCGGCAAATAGCGGTTCAGAAGCCGTTTGACATCAAAATCGTTGGATAGCTGAAAAGACAGAATCGGATCGTAGATTTCCTGACGTTTTACCTTGTCAATGTAATCCGTTACAGAAAGTTCCCGGGCATACTTTTTATAACCCGGTATGCGCCCGCCGGCCAGAATGGCCTTCAGGTTCAGAGCGCGGCAAAGCTCCTTGCGCGCATCATAAAGCCTGCGCCCCAACCGATAGCCACGGTAGTCAGGGTGCACAAACACATCCAGACCATAGAGCGCATCCCCGTCATCATCATGACGGGGCAGATGTTTGTCGTTGATAATATCCTGGTACTTGTGGTGGGAGGAATAGTTGTTGTAATCCACCTTGATCGTCAGTGCTGCGGCCACCAGCTTGCCCTTGTCCACAATACAGATCTGCCCGTCGGGAAAGGCATTCACCAGGGCCTGAATCGTGGCCTTGGGCCAGGCACCTCCAATATCCGGATAGACAATATCCATCAGCTCGGCCAGTTGCTTGTAATCCCGGGGGGTTATCACCCGAAGGGACAGCAGCGTTTCTTTCTTTTCAGTCATAAACAGAGGGAATCAGTCCCAGTCCTCGCCATAATAGTGAGTCAATTCTTCATGGGGTTTGATATCGCGGAGCGCAACGACCGTCAGATCATCATAGTAGGCCACATTGGGTTTTACACTGTGATTGATATATTTGAAGTCGCAGGTGACCTTGTACAACTGATAACGATCCTTGCCCTTTTCCACCCAGAGCACATGTGGACCTTCTTTTTTGGTCTTTTTGCAGGTAAGCACACCCAGCAGATCGCCTTCCTTTATTTTCCTGGCCGCAAACAGGCCCTTGCCGTGGATTTTACTTTCGCCTACATAGATTTTACTGGATCCGGTTTTTGCCATCCTGATGCACTACCTCTGCCGGGGGTCATCGGGTTTACAGACCTGTGGCACCTATTTCCGGCGCCTTTACAGCGCCTCAAGCTCCTGAATCTGCACTTTGATCTTGTCGATGAAAAATTCTATATCATTTTCGTCGGTTTTGTTGAGTAATCCGAAGAATAAGTGCAATTCACGATCATCGGCAGTGGTTTGTTCCACAAAATTCGTGTCCGAGATCCCCTTGAAAACCCCTTTGATGATTTTGGAGGTCATGGTGCCGGACCGGTCCTCACAACCCAGTTCCTCCAGCTCTTCCACCAGATCTTCCGAACTTGCCCGCAATACCTCATCGCTGAATTTCAACGCACGAACACCGTTTTTATCGATGATGGTTTCGAATTCAGGTCCGTCCACCGCATAATCCTCATCGGCAGAAAGGTTGCCCCCCAGCTCCTGGGCGGTGACGGTGATGGTTTCCAGCTCGGTTTGTGTGGCCAGTTCCTCAAGTTCCAGCTTGCGGATATCATCATCACTTCGGGTGTCAACCACTTCCCGGGCCGCGCCGAGCACAAAGCGCAGGTTACTCAGGATGGGAGCGTCGTCATCTTTGCCATCCACCAGGCGCTCGTCAATGTCCTCACAGGTTTCGGCACTGAACCTGACCCCGTAGGTGACCTCGTAACCCACCTTGTAAGTGGTGTCACGCTCAATATCATAACCATCGTTATTGGTGATTTTTCTCTGCACGAATGCCATGGTGTACCGGTCATAATCGCTGTCATCACCAGGGATGGCATCGTTATCCAGGCAGAACTTCAGGCTGGTGTTCAGGATACCGTCAACATCCGGTGGCACCACCAGATTATGAGCGCTGCTGTCTGGCAGCGTATTGGCGCAAAGCACACCCGCATCACTAGCCGGTGAAGTATCACGATCTTCAGGATAGAACGCATAGCCCTCTTCCCAGCCCTGGGCTCCGCCTATTTCAAAGTCGTATTCCTGGAAATTGTCCTCAGGCACAGTGATGGTCAGGGATTGCTTGGAGGTGATGGGCATACCCAGCACGAAGGTACTGACCCGGATCTGAAAATCCTTGGTCTCATTAACCACCACTTCTCCCGCGCCGATGGGCTCCACCTCGCCAAGACTGGTTACTGTCACCTTTGAGGAGGTGGTACCCTTTGCAAACTCCACGTCCCAGTTCAGGTTAACCGTTGACCCCGGCGACGCTGTAGAAGAATCCGCTTCAAACTCAATGGTGGGCCGGCAGCCTGCCATCAGCACCATACACACCATCAAAACCAGAGTTCGCCGGAAATTTCTTGTAATCTTCATGACTTATCGCAATCCTGTGCTCTGTGAACTTCGTTACATTTTGGCTATTCTACTAGAGTTCAGCTAATTTACTATGGGGAATTTGAATGATAAGTGAACAGGAACTCATTGAGCGGAAAAACGAACTGAGCAAACGCCGGGACGAGCTGATTACCCGTCTGGAAGCTATCCGTAAAGATATAGGCCAGGGCCTGGACGCGGACCTGGAAGAGCAGGCGACCCAGCTGGAAAATGCCGAGGTACTGGAGGAAATATCCCGGGTCACGGCAGAGGAACTCAACGATATACAATCCGCCATCGAAAGGCTGGAAAAGGCCATTGAAAAAGCCCATAAGGGCTAGCACCAATACAGCGCATTCGGCAGATTGATCTATAATTAGTCAATAGACAATGATTTCGCCTCCTGTGCCGTGTGCGCTGCCTTATGACGCCAGATACCTGCCTCAATACCTGCCTCAAACTAACCTGGTTTGTCACACTCTGGATAATTTGCACGGCGGCTGCCTACGCCTTAGAACCGCTAAAACTGGAACGGGAAGAATTCAGATTCAAACTGAATAAGCAGGTGCAGTACCTGGAAGATCCTGCCGGCGACATGACCATGGACGAGGCGTATCAGGCGTTCCGTGCTGGCAGGTTTTCAACCCACCAGGGAAGCAGCCTGCAATTCGGGTATAGCCAGAGTGTTTACTGGGTGGCATTTGAGATCCAGAACCGGCTCAGCGGCGCTCACCGGCACCTGCTGGAGGTGCGTTACCCTCCCCTTGATTACATCGACATGAGCCTGATAAAAGACGGCGAAGTGCTGGACCGGCAACGGGGTGGTGACCAGCTGCCTTTTCATGAACGCTATTACGAAACACGCTTCCACCTTTTTCCCGTCGCACTCCAGGAACCCGGCCGTTATCAGGTACTGATGCGGTTTGAAACAGAGAGCAGCTATTCCCTGCCCCTGGTTTTCAGCTCGGATATCACTTATATCGAGTCGAGCCATTTTGACCAGATCATGATGGGTATTTACTACGGAATTTGCGTGGGCCTGTTTGCCTATAATCTCTTTCTTTATCTTACTATCCGCGAAAGCCTGTACCTGAAATACATCAGCTATGTCTTTTTTCATGCCCTGTTTATGGCATCCCTTGACGGCCTGCTCTACGCGTTCTGGCCGGATAACCCGCTTTGGGAAAGTCGCTTCATTTACCTGTCCGCCTGGATAACAGGCATATTCCTGATCTGGTTTTGCAGCGATTTTCTTCATCTGAAGCAGCACATGCCACTGGCTTATAAAATTGGCTTAGCCGTGCAGCTCGCCTACGCAGGCAGTATTATCGCCGCGTTCTTTATGCCTATTACCATTGCCGCAAGAATCAACGCGCCGCTGGTCCTTCTTTCGGTGGTTCTCATGTTCATTTTTACCGTGTGGCGTTACCTCCAGGGTTACCGGCAAGCGGGCTACTTCCTGATAGGCATGGGCAGCTTCCTGTTTGGCGCCGCTTCCGTTGCAACAGGCTCCATGAACCTGTTCGGCCAGTACGACCTGTCACCGGTGCTGATGAAACTCGGCTCAGCCATAGAAATGTTCTGTTTTTCCATTGCGTTAGGGGATCGTATCAATGCGCTGAAATCCCGGCAAGCCAGTGCAGAGCATGAAGCTGAGCTTGCCAGAACCGAAGCCAGGGCAAGGGAATTGCACGCTCAGGAAGTGGAACACATGAACAGACAGCTTGAGGTCGTCATGCAGGCCCGCAGTGATTTTCTGGCCAATATGAGTCATGAAATCCGCACTCCCATGAACGGTGTGCTGGGCATGCTGGAGCTGGTGCGTGATACCCGTCTGAGCAAAGAACAGCAAAACTACATCGATGTCGCCAGCCGTTCCGGCACCACGCTCCTGGCCCTGATTAACGATATTCTTGATTTATCAAAAATTGAGGCTGGAAAACTGGAGCTTGAGGAAATTGATTTCAACCTTTGCCAGGTGATTCAGGATTTGCAGAATCTTTTTAATGTGCAGCTGGATGATAAAAACCTGTCCTTTACCAGCGAGTGTGACCCGGACATTCCCCTTTGGGTGAGAGGTGATCGCACCCGGGTATGGCAGATCCTCACAAACCTCATCGGCAATGCCATTAAATTCACCCGTGAAGGTGGCATTTTAGTGCGGATTTTTACTGAAAACGATCATTACTGTATCAGTGTCAGCGACACTGGAGTGGGTATTCCACCGGCCGCTCAGGAGAAAATTTTTGAAAGCTTTACCCAGGCGGATAACTCCACAACCCGCAAGTTCGGCGGTACCGGACTGGGCCTGACCATCTCCAGACGACTGGCAAACCTGATGGGTGGCGATATCAGCGTCTGCTCTGAGCCTGACAAGGGAACCACCTTCAAGGTCACCCTGAAACTGAAAGAAGGGGCGCAACCGGATGCCAAACAGACGGTGAATGACAACGGGGTGGTCACCGACAGCTGCTACGGCCTTGAGATTCTTCTGGCGGAGGATAACCTGGTGAATCAACAGGTGGCCAACGGCATATTCAAGAAGCTTGGCGTGAGCATAGATATCGTGAATGACGGTGTGGAGGCCGTGCAGCGATGCCATGAAAAGGCCTATGACCTGATCTTCATGGATGTGCAGATGCCAAACCTGGATGGGCTGGCTGCCACTAAAGCCATCAAAAGCAGCGCGAACCCCAACCAGTCAACACCCATCATTGCCATGACTGCCAATGCCATGCAGGGTGACCGCGAGCTATGTCTCAATGCCGGCATGGACGACTACATGGCCAAGCCCATTCAGAAGGAAAAACTGAGGCAGATGCTGTTACGCTGGAAAAAACTGAAGGCAAGCGCCTGAACTGAGACTAACAGGTGCCGGTTTTGGAGTGGGGTTCATGGGCACCATCCAGCAGCCGGGGTGATTCAATGCCGTACCCCTGCGCATAGTCCACGCCGATTTCTCTCAGCAGAGCCATGGTTTCCTCATTCTCGACATATTCAGCTATGGTCTTCCGGTTCATGACATGGCCTACTTCGTTAATGGACTTCACCATCGCCAGGTCCACCGGATCGTTTGCAATCTTGCTGACAAAGCTGCCATCAATTTTAAGGAAGTCCACCGGCAGTGTTTTCAAATAGCCATAAGACGAGAAGCCGGTACCAAAATCATCCAGAGAGAACTGACACCCCATGCATTTAAAGCGTTCGATAAAGCGCAGCGTGTTGGTCATGTTGTTAATAGCCATGGTCTCGGTGATTTCAAAACATATTTTATTTCCCGGCACGTGGTGCAGCTCAAAGCATTCATCCACGTAATTCATGAAAGCCTCATCACCAATGGAATGGCCGGATAAATTGATGGAAAACAGCGAAACGCCCCGCGCACGGTGCTGGTTTATTTCAATCCACTGAAATGCATGCTTCACCACCCAGCGATCAATATCCGGCATGAGGTTATAACGTTCAGCGGCAGGAATAAAATCCCCGGGCGAAATCAATGATCCGTCATCATCCAGCATTCGCAACAACAATTCATAGTGGAGGTCCGTTTCACTAGCAGAAACCCGCGTTGGACAGATTTTCTGATAGCTCAGCACCAGGCGATTGTTCTCCAGCGCATGGTTGATCTTGGTAAACCAGCGCAGCTCATCCTGCTTTCTCGCCAGGCTTTCCTGTTCTTCGTCGTATATCTCAACCCGGTTGGACCCCTGATCCTTGGCAATCTGAACAACGGAACCTGCATTCATCAGCAGCTTGTCTACTGATTCCGCGTTGTCATCCACCAGTACAATGCCAATGGAGGCACCGATCCTGAATAGCTTTCCATCATAGGAAAAACGGTAGGACTTCACCTCATTCAGCACGTTGTGGGCGATCCGTGAAGCTGCATCCTGACCACAATTCTCCAGCAATACGCCAAATTCGTCGCCCCCAATACGGGCCACTACGTCATCTGCGCGAACCAGACCACTGATTCGTTCTGCCACGTCTGCCAGAAGCAGATCACCGGCGGTATGACCGCAATTGTCGTTCACCACATGAAACTGGTCCAGGTCCACCAGCAGCAATGCATGGCAAACCTCGGTATCCGAGGATTTCGCTTGATGAATCGCAGCACCGAGCCTGGCCCTGAAGGCCTGACGATTCAGCAGACTGGTTATAGGGTCGAGGTTTTTATGCTTCCGTATCTGCTCCAGCAGCTGTCTGGATTCGGACACATCGTGAAAGATCACGATAAAGCCACTGATCAGTTCGTCGCTGATAATGGGCGTGACGGTAAAACGAATCCAGTACTCCTGGCCATCCCTGCTGGCCAGCAGACTGGCCACTTCCGATTCAAAGACCGAGGTCTTTTCCCGGCAGCTGTCAACGATCTGGTTAATGGTCTCATTCTGGTCATTTTGTGGCGAAAATATTTCATCGATTGCGCGCTGGAAATAATCGCTGTGCCAGCCGGTAATCCGCATGGCGGTGGGATTCAGGTTAATAACATGACCCTGCTGATCGGTGGTAATCACTCCCTCATTAATACTGTTCAG